>DASUQZ010000086.1:0-32360 GCA_036280335.1 Solirubrobacterales bacterium | reverse complement strand
GTCGACCTCGCGGTCGTAGCGGGAGACGATCAGGCAGGGATGGGAGGCCAGCTCGGTCAGCTCCACGTCGGTCGCCGTCAGGCCGGCTGCCCGCGCCAGGATCAGGCAATGCGCCTCGGCTTCGATCAGGCCCGGGAAGCGGAGGTCGTCGCGCTTGAGGATGTGGGTCGAGGGGCGCCCGCCGGTCGGCCTCCCCCAGCTGCCGTCCGCGAGCCGGACGAGGAGCAGCTTGTCCTGGATCCCGGCCAGCGACAGCTCCGAGTCATCGTGCGCCCCCAAGGGGAAGTCGTCGAGATCGGCAACCGCGCCGGCCAGCGTCTCCGCGTCGTATGGCTCTGCCCCGAACTGGCCCGGGTCGGGCTCCTCGTCGCCGGGGACGATCACCAACGCTCCGGCCACGTCGCGGCCGTAGCGGGCGAGCAGCCCGAACGCGTCGCCGGCCGGCAGCCCCGCCTGTTCGGCCAGCGTCTGCAGCGCCTGCCCCTCCGGCAGCAGGCCGGCGCAGAACGGGAGAGCGTCGAGCGGGCGGGGGTCGAGCGGCAGCGAGCAGGAGAGGAGCGGGCTGTTCAACGGCCCGAGCGCCAGCCCCTCCTCGGTGTAGCGGCAGCGGATTCCGTCCCCGGCCCGCTCGAGCCGGGCGACCCGCAGGCCGTCGAGCCAGACCCCTAGGTACCTATTGCGGCGGGCCATCGTCGGGCAGGGTCACGGTGACGTCCGCGCCGAGTCGCCGTAGCGCCTGCAGGGTGCGTTCGAGGGCCAGGGTCGAGGCGCCGGCCTCCAGCTCGGAGACGTAGGAGCGCTTGATCCCGAGCTCCCTGGCCAGACGCTCCTGGGTCCAGCCGCGGCTGCGGCGGGCGCCGGAGATCGCCCGCCCGAGGTCGGCGGGAGCGCGGATGCGCCAGCGGGGCGCTGGGGGTTCATTGGTCGGCATATCCCGACATTAGCACTCAACGAGCGATTGTCGGGATATTACGACTACAGTGGCAGGATCTCCTGCTGTCGGAAAATCCCGACAGCACCATCTCCGATCTGACCAGGCGAAAGAGCGGGAGCGACGGGACTCGAACCCGCGACCTCCGGCGTGACAGGCCGGCGCTCTAACCAACTGAGCTACGCCCCCAGGGGACCTGCGGCGGGCCATGGGGTGCGGCCCGGGACGCCAAAGCTAGCGCATTCGGCACCCCTCTAGGCCGCTACGGGCGCGAGCTCGTGGAGAGCCGCCTCGATGCCGGCCCGCATCACCTCGATGTCGGGAATGGCGTCGCGATCGGCGTGGAGGCCGAAGAAGAGGGTTTCGTCGTAGTTGACGACCGTGACGCTGAGGGCGTGGGCCGAGAAGATCGGGAGGAGGGGGATGACGCGCCGCAGCGGCGCCCCGAAGGAATAGAGGGTGAACGGGGCGACGGCGAGGGGCGTGACGGTGGCGGTGAAGAGGCGCGGCGTGTAGGTGAGGCGGGCGACGACGGTCTGGACGAGAGAGGGCTCGAGGCCGGCGAGCACAGCCGTGTCCGTGCCGCCAGCCGAGGCGCCGGCCTTCACCTCCTCGGTCCTCGCCAGGATCTTGCGGTAGCGGGCCACGGGGTCGGGCTCGGAGACGGGCAGGGAGACGAAGAGGGAGGAGACCTCGCTCCCGCAAACCAGCGCCTCGCTCGCCTGGCGCAATCCGACCGGCGCCATGATGCGAACGCTGTCGACCGCCTCGCGCCGGTGCTCGAAGAGCCGCCGCAGGCCGCCGGCGACCGCAGCCAGGACGACGTCGTTGAGCGTCCCCCCCAGCTCCTCGGTCACCCGCTCCACATCCGCCAGCGGCACGTCCACCCCCGCCAGGCGCCGGCTCGATCCGATCGGCTCGTTGATGCTCGTCGGCGGAGCCGGCGTCAGCTCGTCCCGGAGCAGCGTCTCCGTCATCGCCCGCGACCTCGCGAGGATCTCCCGCACCTTCGGCGGATGGACCGCGGCGTCGACGCCGCCGCTGACCGCCTCGCCGACCACGCCGCGCATGCGCATCAGCACGCCTCGCGTCGATTCCTCCGTGAACCAGTTGACCAGCGCGGACAGCTTTTTCTGGGTCTCCTCGGGTGTGGGCTCCGGTTCGGTGTCGAGCAGTGCCGCGACGAGGTTCGCGCCGCTGATTCCGTCGACCAGACTGTGGTGAAGCTTGGTGACGTAGGCCCAGCGCCCTCCCTCGAGGCCGTCCAGCAGCGTCGTCTCCCAGAGCGGGCGGGAGCGGTCGAGACGCTGCGAGAAGTAGTCCCCCACCCACTTCGTCAGCTCCTCCTCGCTCCCGGGGTGAGGAAGGGTCGCGTGGCGGATCATCTGGCCGACGTCGAGATCGGGGTCGGGCAGCCAGACCGGCAGGGTGAGGAGGCCGACCGCGGGTATCGAGAGTCGCCGTCGCAGCATGGAGTTCTCGGCGATCCGCTCCCGCACCTGCTCGCGCAGCTCCTCCGGCGAGGGCGGCTCCCCGTTCGGCAGCGGGTCGAAGACGCACACCCAGCCGACGTGCATCTGCGCGGCCGGGTCCTCCTGCTCCAACTCGAGGAGGACGGCATCGAGCGGACTGAGGTGGCTGCGCATGATCGACCTACGCGTTCATCGGCTGCGGCCGCGCCAGGTGCGGCATCGCATACGGGGCTTCGACGGCGACGATCTCTTCCAGGAGCTCACGCAGCTGCGCGATCCGCTCCTGCCCGAAGCGCTCTCCCAGGCTCTGCTCGACCTCGGCGAAGAGACGGCGACCGTGAGCCTGGGCCTTTTCGCCCTGCGGCGTCAGGCAGATCAGCTTCGCGCGGCGGTCGTTCGGGTCGGGGATGCGCTTGACGTAGCCGCGGGCGACCAGGTCGTCGACGACCTCTCCCGCCGACTGCTTGGTCATGTTCGCCCGCTCGGCGATTTCGGTGAGGCGCAGGCCCTCGTCTTCGACGTAGCGGAAGACACAGCCATGGGTGGGGCGGATGTCGCCGAACTCCGATCGTTCGATCCCGCTGCGGAACTGGCCGAACATCGTCTCGGAGACGAGGTCGAGCAGCGCTGGCAGAGGGATGCCGGCAGGAGGGTTTTGAGATCTGGGTGACATTTCGTCAGGGACCCTGATAAGGTCGCCTTTCCGTCAGGGAGCCTTACAAGGTTTCCTTACAAATTGTACCCGATGACCAGGAGATTTCAGATGGCTCAGATTCAAGCGGAGGCGGCGCCCGCCGGTGCCGGTGCCCGCAGGTGGTGGACGCTCGGCGCGGTCTGCGTCGCCACCTTCATGCTCTTGCTCGACATCACCGTCGTCAATACGGCGCTGCCCGCGATCCAGGCGGACCTCGGCGGCAGCTTCACCGACCTGCAGTGGGTGATCGACGCCTACGCCCTCTCGCTGGCGGCGCTCGTCCTCACCGCGGGGTCGCTCGCCGACCGGCTCGGCCGGCGGCGGGTGTTCGCGATCGGCCTCGGGGTCTTCGCGGTGGCGTCGCTGCTCTGCGCGATCGCGCCGGACCCGATCTTCCTCAACCTCGCCCGCGGCCTGCAGGGCGTCGGCGGGGCGATCATGTTCGCCGTCTCCCTGGCGCTGGTCGCGCAGGAGTTCCCAAGCGGCCCCGAACGGGGGATGGCGATGGGGATCTACGGCGGCACGATCGGGATGGCGGTGGCGATCGGGCCGCTGGTCGGCGGCCTGCTCACCGACGGGCTCGGCTGGGAGTCGGTCTTCCTGATCAACGTGCCGATCGGGGTCGCGGCGGTCGCCGTCACCTACTGGAAGCTGGCCGAGTCGCGCGACCCGAACGCGACCCGGATCGACTGGGGCGGCCTCGTCACCTTCTCGGTCGGGCTCTTCCTCCTCGTGCTGGCGCTGGTGCGCGGCAACGCCGAGGGCTGGGGCAGCCCGCTGATCGTCGGGCTGTTCGCCGGGGCCGCTGTGCTGCTGGCGGCGTTCCTGGCGATCGAGCGCCGGGTCGCCGAGCCGATGCTGCCGCTCGGCTTCTTCCGCCGCCGCGCCTTCACCGGGGTCCAGCTGGCCGCCTTCGCGGTCTCCGGGTCGATGTTCGCGCTGTTCCTCTACCTGACGCTCTACCTGCAGAGCTTCCTCGGCCACTCCCCGGTCGAGGCGGGGCTGCGCTACCTGCCGATCACGATCGCCTCGTTCGTCGTCGCGCCGCTGGCCGGGATGGCTCTGGCGAAGGTCAAGGCGCGGTACCTGATGGGGGCGGGCCTGGCGCTGACGGGAGTCGGCCTGCTGCTGATGTCGGGGCTGGAGATGACCTCGGAGTGGACGGCGCTGCTGGCCGGGTTCCTGCTGGCGGGCGTCGGCGTCGGCCTGCTCAACCCGGTGATCGCCGACGTCGCGCTCAGCGTCGTCCCCAAGGAGCAGAGCGGGATGGCCGCCGGGATCAACGACACCTTCCGGCAGGTCGGGATCGCGGTCGGGATCGCCGCCTGGGGTGCGATCTTCCTCGGCGCCGGCGCCGCAAAGACCGAGTCGGTGGCGAACAGCGCGGTCGACGGCGAGCAGGCGAGGCAGCTGGTCGAGGCGACCTCCTCGGGAGCGCTGCCGCAGGCGGTCGCCGGGCTGCCGGCGGGCGCGCAGGACGTGGCCAGGAACGCCGCCGAACAGGGGTTCCTGCACGGCCTCAACGAGATCCTCCTGCTCGGGGCGCTGCTCTCCTTCGCAGGGGCGGTGCTGGCGCTGTGGCTGGTCCGGGAGTCCGACATCGAGCGGGAGACCCTGGTCGACACGGCCTTCGAGGTCGAGCCGGAGGTGGCCAAGGCATAGGCTGCAGCGCGTGAGGCTGCTGACCTTCGACGCTGGCGACGGTCCTCGGGCCGGAGTGCTCGAGGACGACCGGGTGGTCGATGCTTGGGCTCTCCTGGGAGAGCCTCACCGGGGGAGCCTGCGGGAGCTGATTGCTGCGGGGCGGGTCGAGGACCTGCGGGGCCGGCTCGGCGATACCGGCGCCCCCTCCCACCCCCGCGCGGCGGTGAAGCTGCTGCCGCCGATCCCCGATCCGGACAAGATCGTCTGCATCGGATTGAACTACCGCAAGCACGCGGCGGAGGTGGGGGTCGACGTCGAGACCCTGCCCGAGATACCGACGATCTTCGCCAAGTACCCCAACGCGCTGGTTCCGGATGGGGCGACGGTGCGGGTGCCGACGGCGAAGACCGACTACGAGGCCGAGGTGGCCTTCGTGGTCGGCAAGCAGGCCAAGGAAGTAGACGAGTCCGACGCTCTCGACTACATCGCCGGCTACACCCTCCTCAACGACCTCTCGGCCAGGGACCTCCAGGGCGCCACCCCACAATGGATGCCCGGCAAGGTCTTCGACGGCTCCGCCCCCTGCGGCCCCTACCTGGTGACTCCGGACGAGGCCGGCCCGCCCGACCAGATCGCCGTCCGCCTCACCCTCAACGGCGAGGAGATGCAGAACGGCTCCACCGACGACCTCATCTTCAGCATCCCCCAGCTCCTCACCCAGCTCTCGCGCCTGATGACCCTAGAGCCCGGCGACATCGTCGCCACCGGCACCCCCGAGGGCGTCGGCATGGGCCGCAAGCCCCGCGTCTGGCTCGCCGACGGCGACGAGGTCGTCGTCGGGTCGCCGACGCTGGGGCGACTGGTGACGCGAGTGCGAGCCTAGAAAGCGAGCCTCCCCAAGAGGGCTGCTCGCTTTCCTGTGCTCCTGCTGGAGTCATCCATTTATGAGTCGATCAGTCGACGGTCAGCGCGCCCGTTCAGACGACATCGTCGCGAGCGGCACCCCGAGGGCGTTGGCATAGTCCACCCTGCGTCTGGCTCATGCCCGGATCAGCGCCTAAGGAAGCGGCCGCCCTAGGGCGGCCGCTTTGCTTCGAGGTGACACCCTCAGCGATCAGATCAATCAGTCAACGGTCAGAGCACCCGGGTTGATAATAGTGTATTCACCTGTCCACTGCGTGTTTTCGCCGCAAGCGCTGTCTGTCGGTTTCTGAGGAATGTTGGCACCGTACAGCTTGTACTTCGCCTCGCCATTCGTCATGTGACCGACCGCCGTGTTGTTAGTCGCATATGTACAGTGGGTTGTGACAGGAAAACCGAAGATCCATCGGTGCACCTGGACTGTCACATGAGAGCCGGTCGCGAGAATCACCTTTGTGTCGGTGTTATTCGAGTAGGTTAGCGTGCCAGGATTGACGACGGTAACTGTGTCGCCGCCGCATTCGCTGAAGGTCAGGGTGCTGAGCGAATATGATGTTGCACCGCCGGTGGTGCTACCGGCAATGACGGAATGGCTACATTTGACGTCGATGGTGCCGTCCATTTCAAAGTTCGTCGATGTAGCGCTGATTTCCCCGGTGTAGGCAGAGCCGTTGTATGTGACGGTCGCCGAAGCGGTGCCGGCAAACACCATCAGGGCGGTCGTCGCGACGGTGACCAGCCCAATCTTCTTGATGTAGCTCATGAGATCTCCCTTGGTATGAGCACTGATGCTCGAGTAGTGGCCAAGGAATCTCAGATTGGGTTGATGACTACAAGGAACTCCGGGGAAAAGTCGTTGGGCCTGGTCGGAAAAAGGACGTTACGCGCGGAAGTGCCTGCAGGACCCGCCTGACAGACCTGGACGCGCGCAGCCTTACGCATGGCACGATTCCGCGTCGATTAGCCCTGAACGCGATTTAGTGCTTCGACGGGATCTCATAAGCCTTGGCCGGCAGGGTCGCCGAGAGCGGCTTGCGGAGCGACAGCGGCCGGCTTGCCGAGGCGCCTGCCTCGCTCGCTCGTGCTCGTCCTCCCGCCCAGCGCGCACGGTAGGGCGTGTAGGTGAGGAGCTCGTCCCAGGTGTCGGTGTCGATCACGCCGTTGGCCGGCAGGCCGTGGTCTTCTTTGAAGGCGCGCACCGCGCGAGCCGTCTTGGGGCCGAAGAAGCCGGTGATCGGCAGGTCGGCGCCGGCGCCGACTAGGTGCTGCTGGGCCCAGACCACCATGTCGCCCTTGCTCTTGCGCTTCAGCAGCGGGTGGCTAGGGTCGGGGCGGTAGTTGGCCACCGGGCGCAGGCCGCTGTCGGCTCCGAGCGCTCCCCACTCCTGGCCGTTCGTCTCTTGCCATGACCACCAGCTCGGCGCCAGGCCGCCGTGGCTGGCGGCGAAGCGGCGGAAGGCTTTGATCGCGCCGGTGCCCGGAGCTTCGTAGGTCTGGCCGAGGGGGTAGATCGGGTGGCCGTAGATGCGGTTGTAGAGGTAGGTGTGCTCGAAGACCTCGCGCACCGAGGTACCGATCGTCTTCCAGTACATCTGCGGCTGGTTGTAGGTGGCGCCGCCCGGGCCGAAGAAGACCGAGTACGGGAAGGACGGGTGGTAGTCGACGTAGGGGAAGGTGGCGAGCGAGAGCGGGAAGCTGTCGCCGATGCGGGCGCGCAGGGCGCGGACGTAGCGGTCGGCGGCGGCGTACTTGCCCTCGTAGTCGGCCTCGGCGTCGATCGCGAAGCAGTCGGCGCCGCGCTTCACCGCCATCGCCGAGACCCGCGCCTCGGCCAGCGGCCGGTCGCCGTAGACGAAGTGCCAGGCGCAGACGCTGAGCCCGGCGCGGTGGAGCGCCTGGACCAGGCCGCGGTTGAACTGGCTCCAGTAGTCGTCGCCGTCGCCGGACTTGACGTAGACGGTGCCGACGTCGTTGCGCTTGGCGCGGGCGATGATCCCACGGATGCTGCCGCCCTCGGAGCGGGAGACGTACCAGATCCACTGCCCCTGCCGGTCGAAGGCGCTGTTGCTGACGTTGCCGCCCGGTTCGACCTGGCCGGCGCCGCCGGTCTCGGCCGCGGCGCCAGGAAGCGCCGCCGCCAACGCGGCAAGCGCAGCGAGTAGCGCCGGCAAGCCCCGTCTCCTTTGACTTCGGGCACCCACGTCTGTTCCGAACACGGTAGTGGGCGCAGTGTCGCGCCACACCCAGCCCACCCGAACTGCATCAAATTTTGGCCCCGAAACGACCAGAATTTGATGCAGTTCGGGGGTGGCAGCTTGATGCAGTTCGGCGGGGGCGGGTCTTTCAATTCGGGCGCTGAGCGGGTAGATGTAGGTGTGGCCGCGAGTGGGAACATCGGTGACACGCTCGCCCGCGCCGGCGTCGGGCGGGTCCTGAGCCGGGTGCGCAGCGGGCGCATCGACGTGGTCGAAGAGGGGCGGGAGCGGAGCTTCGGGCCGCCCGATGCCGAACTGACGGCGACGGTGAAGATCAACGACCCCGCCGCCTGGCGCGGGCCGCTGCGCGGCAGCGTCGGGCTCGGGGAGGGCTACGTCGACGGTCGCTGGGAGACCGACGACCTCGTCTCCCTGATCCGGATCGCCGCGCGGGAGCTGCGCGAGATGGACGGCCTCCGCGGCGCGGTCGCGAAGCCGCGCGGCCTCTGGCACCGGGTCCGCCACCTCGTCCCCGAGAACACCCGCCCCGGCGCCCGCCGCAACATCAGCGCCCACTACGACCTGGGCAACGACCTCTTCGCCGCCTTCCTCGACAGGCGGATGATGTATTCCTGCGCCTACTTCCCCGACGCGGCGGCGAGCCTCGAGGAGGCGCAGCTGGCGAAGCTCGACCGCATCTGCGAACGCCTCCGGCTCGGACCCGAGAACCACCTGCTGGAGATCGGCACGGGCTGGGGTGGGATGGCGATCCACGCGGCGCGGCGGACCGGCTGCCGGGTCACGACGACGACGATCTCCCGCGAACAGTTCGAACTGGCGACGCGGCGTGTCCGCGAGGCCGGCCTCGAGGACCAGGTCACGGTGCTGCTCCAGGACTACCGCGACCTCGACGGCCGCTTCGACCGCCTCGTCAGCGTCGAGATGATCGAGGCGGTCGGCTGGCAGTACTTCGACGACTACTTCCGCCGCTGCGACCAGCTGCTCACCGACGACGGGCTGATGCTGCTGCAGGCGATCACGATCGACGACCGCATCTACGAGGTCGAGAAGGCGGCGCGGAGCTTCGCCAACACCCACGTCTTCCCCGGCGGCTGCCTCCCCTCGGAGGGCCTGATCGCCGGCTGCCTCGAGCGCGTCACCAGCATGCGGCAGGTCTGGCTCGACGACATCACCGCGCACTACCCGCCGACCCTCGCCGCCTGGCGCGAGCGCTTCTTCGCCGCCTGGGAGCGGCTGCGCGCCCGCGGCTACGACGAGCGCTTCCGGCGGCTCTGGGACTTCTACCTGAGCTCCTCGGAGGCGGGCTTCCGCGAGCGGCGGATCCACGACGTGCAGGCGCTCTTCGCGAAGCCGAGAGCGCGGTGACCGAGCCGCTGCTGCTGATCCACGGCCTCGGCGGCTCGCGCAGCATCTGGGAGCCGGTGATCCCGCTGCTCGAGAAGGAGCGCGAGGTGCACGCGGTCGACATGCCCGGCTTCGGCGAGACCCCGCCGCTGCCGCCGGAGATCGAGCCGACCGCCGCCAACCTCGCTCGCGCCGTCCACGAGGAGTGCGCGCGGCAGGGGATCGAGCGCCCGCACGTCGCCGGCAACTCGCTCGGCGGCTGGGTGGCGCTGGAAATGGGCCGCTTCGGCTGGGCGGCCTCGGTGACGACCCTCTCCCCCGCGGGCCTCTGGGAGCGGCCCCTCGGCGAGGCGCCGAGCGGCGGCGCCCGGATGCTGATGCGCGGCTCCCCCTGGGTGAAGCCGGCGCGCCCGCTCCTGGCGATCGCCCTGCGGTTCCGGGCGACGCGCCACGCCGCCTTCCAGTCGATCGCCGCCTACCCGGAGCGGATCCCGCCCGCCGCCGCCCGCCAGCTCGTCCTCGGCTGGCTCGACGGCGAGGGCTACGACGCCGCCAACCGGGCGATGCGCAGCCACGTCTTCGACCCGGCCGGGTATCCCGAGGACGTGCCGGTGACGATCGCCTGGTGCGAGCGCGACCGCCTCGTCGGCCCGCCGAAGCGCCACCGCCGCCCCGCCGGCGCCCGCTTCCTCGTCCTCCCCGACGTCGGCCACACCCCCACCTGGGACGACCCCGAGCTGGTCGCCCGCACCCTCCTCGAGGGCAGCGCCGTAAGCTTGCGCCGGTGATCGTCGAGAGGACCGAGAACCCGATGTGGCTGTCGAACGCCTACCTGGTCGCCAACCCCGACCGCGGCACCGGCGTCCTGATCGACGGCAACGACGAACTCGATCCGCTGCTGGCGCGCGCGGAGGGCGAGGGGATCGAGATCACCCACGTCCTCGTCACCCACCCCCACCCCGACCACGTCGCCGGCCTCGCCGAGGCGCGGGCACGGCTGGGCGACCCGCCGCTCGTCGCGCACGAGGCGACCGCGGCGGAGCTCGACGAGGAGGTCGAGATAACGCTCGGCGACGGCGAGAAGCTCGACGCCGGGGGCCTCGAGATCGAAGCCCTCTTCACCCCCGGCCACGCCGCCGGCCACCTCGCCTACCTCGTCAACGGCAGCGACGTCTTCACCGCCGACGTCCTCTTCAAGGGCACCGTCGGCGGCACCATGGCCCCCGGCGCCAGCGGCTTCGCCGACCTCAGGTCCTCGGTGATGCGGCTGATGGAGCTGCCGCCCACCACCACCGTCCATCCCGGCCACAGGGAGCCGACGACGATCGGCGGCGAGTGGGAGCAGAACCCCTTCGTGCGGATCTGGCGCGGGCTCGACTCGACCGGCGAGGAGGAGGTGACGGTCTGGGGCCGCCCCGCGACCCTGAAGCTGTGGGCGCCCGACTACGACGGCGGCAACAAGGCGTGGATCGTCTTCGGCGACTCCGGCGAGGAGGCCATCGTCGGCGGCTCCCAGGTCGAGCGGTGACGACTAGGGCAGGACGCGGAACGCGTAGCGGTTCCGCAGCTTGCGGCTGAACTTCGCCTCGGCCAGGCCGGTGCCGTCGATCGCGCGGGCGAAGACGACGTAGCGCCCGGGTCTCAGCTCACGCTTGAGGCGGAGCCTCCACTTCTTCTTGCCCTTGACGGCGCGCCAGCGCAGCTTGGCTTTGGCCACCTTGCCGCGCTTAACGAGCGCGATCTGGACGCGCTGAACGCCGTGCCCGTCGGGATCGCTCGCCGTCCCCGAGAAGCCCTTCAGCTTCTCCGCCGCCACCTTCTTCTTCACCTTCTTCATCCGCGCGTGCGGGGGCTGGTTGATCGGGGCCGAAGGCTGCGGCGGCCGCAGGTCGCCGAGGTAGCGGCTGACCACCACTTCCGTGTTGCCGCCGCCGATGTAGGCGGTGCTGACGACGACCATCCGTTCTTCGGCGTCGAGCGCAGCGTCCTGGAGGATCTCGCCGAAGGGTGCGGTCACCCCGCGCCTGACGATGCCGCCGCTGCCGAAGCTCGGGTCGAGCGCGCCGAGCTGGTCGAGGCGGAGCAGCGCCGTCGACTGGTTGCCGGGAGCGGCGTCGTAGAGCCCCGCCAGCAGGACCTTGCCGTTCGGGGCCAGCTGGACCACCTGCGCGGAGTCGGAACCGGCGCCGATCTGCTGGGCGAAGATGCCGGTCCCGGCGAAGGAGGCGTCGAGCTCGCCGTTGCCGAGGTAGCCGACGGCGGCGAACTTCGAGTCGGACGGCGTGCCTTCGTCGAAGCCGTAACCGGAGCTGACGATGCGCCCGTCGGGACGGAGGGCGAAGTCGGTGATCCGCCCGTCGCCGGTGCTCGGGATCGGCGTCTCCACGATCCCGTCGCCGCCGCCGAATTCCGGGTCGGGCGCTCCGGAGGAGAGCAGCCGCACCAGCCTGAACCCTTTACCGCCGCCGCTGCCGCTCGCATCGCCGATCAGGATGCGGCCGTCGGCGAGCTCGGCGATCGCCACCCCTTCGTCGGAATCGTCCGCGGTGGTGTCGACGATCGTCGTCCCGTCTCCCGCGAACGCCGGATCGGGTTCGCCGTTCGGTTTGAGCACGGCAACCGGGGCGTGGGTTTTGCTGCTCCCCAGGTCCGTCCAGCCCGTCGCGAGGATGCGCCCACCCGGGCCGATCGCCACCGCCTCGGCCTCCTCGGCACCGGCGCCGATCGGCAGCAGCTGGATGCCGTCGCCGCCGCCGAAACCGGTGTCGGGCGAGCCATCGGTGTTGTAGCGGGCGATCAGGAAGTCGGCGTTGACGACGCCTTTGGCGGCACCGGCGATGACGATCTTGCCGTCGGGCTGGAGGGCGATCGCGCGCGCCTCCCCGAATCCGGCAAAGGGAGTGGCGACAAGGCCGCCGGATCCGAAGGTCGGGTCCAGCTGGCCGCTGGGCAACAGCCGCACGAGGATGACGCTGTTGGAGAGGTAATCCGCGCCCGCCATGACGATCTTCAGATCCGGCTGCACCGCCACCGCGCGGAGGTTGACGTCCTCGTTGCTGGGCAGGAGCCGGACGCTGCCGCCGCTGCCGAAGCTGGGATCGAGGTCGCCGGGGGCGGCGCTCGCAGCGGGAACAGCCGAGAGCGCGACGACGGCACTCAGCGCCAAGAGCAGGAGGCGGAGATGAAGCATCTGCCGACCGTAATCGATCCGCGCGGACGCCGCTCAGGCACGACCTTTAGCCCTTTTCGCGAATTTGGACGGATGTGCGATGGGATTTCGCTGCGTTATCTCCACACTGCACCAATGGCCACCGACGTGCAGGAATTCTTTTTCAACTGGTACCCGGTCTTCGGCGTCATCTTCATGGCGATGCTGCTCTTCGTCTTCCTGAAAATGATGCGGGGGATGATGGGCACGACCCGGCCGGAGACGGTCAAGGCGTCCCGGACCGAGCCCGTCCTCTGGGAGCAGGTGCAGGGGGTCGACGCCGCCAAGGAGGAGCTGATGGACGTGGCCGCCTGGCTGCGCGAACCCGACCGCTTCTCCGCCCTCGGCGCCCGTGCCCCCCGTGGCGTTCTCCTCCACGGACCTCCCGGCACCGGGAAGACGATGCTGGCGCGGGCGGTTGCGGCCCAGGCCGGCGTCGACTTCTACGCCGCCTCGGGCTCCAGCTTCGTCGAGATGTTCGTCGGCCGCGGCGCCGCCCGCATCCGCCGCCTCTTCAAAGAGGCCCGCAAGTCCGGCCGCGCCGTCATCTTCATCGACGAGCTCGACGCGATCGGCGGCTCCCGCGGCTCCGGCGGCGGCGACGGCGGCAGCAGCGAGCGCGAGCAGGCGCTGAACCAGCTGCTGGTCGAGCTCGACGGCTTCGAGAAAGACCCCGGCGTGGTGATCGTGATCGCCGCCTCCAACCACGTCGACAAGCTCGACAGGGCACTGCTGCGGCCGGGCCGCTTCGACCGCCGCGTGCTCGTCTCCCCGCCCGACCGCACGGGCCGCGAGCAGATCCTCCGCAGCCACGCCAAGGACAAGCCGCTGGCGCCGGACCTCGACCTCGCCGACGTCGCCCGCAAGACCACCGGGATGACCGGCGCCCAGCTCGCCAACGCGCTCAACGAGGGCGCGATCATCGCCGGCCGCGCCGGCCGCTTCTACATGACCCGCGAGGACCTCGACGAGGCGTTGCTGCGCCAGGCCGTCGGCTCCCAGCAGGCCCGCCGCCTCAACGCGAAGGAGCGGCGGATCGTCGCCTACCACGAGGCCGGCCACGCGCTCTGCCGCCGCCTGCTCGGCCTCGACCCGCCGGAGATCCTCAGCATCGTCCCCCGCGGCCCGGCGCTCGGCTTCGTCGCCCACTCGCCCCAGGAGGACAGCTACCTGAAGTCGCGCGAGGAGCTGCTCGACGAGGTGGTGACGCTGCTGGGCGGCCGCGCCGCCGAGGAGGTGGCGCTGGGAGCGACCTACTCCGGCGCCTCCGACGACCTCAACCGGGTCCACCTGGTCTGCAAGCAGATGGTCTCCGAATTCGGGATGGGCGTCGCGCTCGACCACGACGGGCCGCCGCCGATCGCCCTCCCCACGGCCGACTACGCCGTCTCCGACCAGACCCGCCGCGAGGTCGACCAGGCGGCGATGACGCTCGCCCGCGAGGCCTACCGCCGCGCCCGGGCGCTGGTCTCCGCCAACCTCGAGGTGCTCGACCACCTGGCGGTGCTGGCTCTGGAGCGGGAGACGCTGACCCGCGAGGAGCTGGACGAGATCTTCGACGCCCACGAGCTGCGCGGGCTGGTCGAGGCGCCCGGCTCCGGCGCGGCGCTGGTCGCGATGAGCCGGGAGAGCCGGCAGTCGCAGTCGCTCTAGGCAGATCCTGGCCAGGCAGCCAGATCCGCTGTAGGCTTGGCCGGACGGCCAGTGAGCGATCATCACTACTTCCCGCCCGGACGATCGATGGCGCGCCGGGTCCACGGTGAGCGCTCGGTCGGGCTTCTCTACGGGCAGCGAGCGCTGCTGATCGGGGCGCTCGAACCGCTCACCTACACCGGCACGATGCTCAGCACCGGCGCCGGCGATCATCCCTTCACCCGCCTCGCCCGCACCGCGAAGATCCAGGAGACGGTCTTCCTCGGCACCAGGGAGGAGGCCGACAGGGCGCTGGCGGCGGTCCACCGCCTGCACGAGCGGATCAAGGGCGAGCTGCCCGAGGCCGCGGGCACCCACCCCGCCGGCACCCCCTACTCGGCCTTCGACCCCGAGCTGATGCTGTGGACGCTGGCGGTGATCGCCGACTCGGGGCGGGCGATGTACGAGACGATGGTCCGGCCGCTCGGCGATCGGGAGCGCGAAGCGCTCTGGCAGGACTACGTCCGCTTCGGGGAGCTCTTCGGCCTGCCCCGCGAGGAGGTGCCCGCCACCTACCGCGAGTTCGACGCCTGGTGGGAGGAGAAGCTCGCCTCGCCCCACCTCCACGCGACCGACCACGCGCTCGAGATGGCACCGCTGGTCGCCTTCGAGCAGCCGGTGCCGCGCTCGGCCCGCGGGAACATCGCCGTCCAGAACCTGATCATCAAGGGGACCCTGCCGCCGCGCGTGCGCGAGATCTTCGGCATCCCCTGGACCGCCGCCCATGAGACCGCCTTCCAGGCGGTCGCCGCCGCCCACCGCCGCGCCCGGCCCGCCTTCCCGCGCCGCTTGCGCCGCGGCCGCAACAACTACTTCTTCAACGTCGTCACGCAGATGGAGAAGCAGCGCGGCGGCACCTCCACCCCGCGTATCCACTCGCGCGCCGCCTGAGCGACACTTCGGCCCGTGCTCGAGATCCTTGCCGTCGCAGCGGCCGGCGCCGCGGCGGGGGCGGCCAACTCCATCGCCGGCGGCGGCGCGCTGATCACCTTCCCGACCATGGTGGCCCTGGGCCTGCCGCCGCTGGCGGCGAACGTCACCAACACCGTGGGGATCGTCTCCGCCTCGATCGGCGGCGCCCTCGGCTACGCCGACCTGCTGCGCGAGCAGGGCGCGCGCTTCCTCCGCCTGCTCACCCCGTTGCTGCTCGGCGCCGTCGCCGGCTCGGCGGCGCTCCTCGTCACCTCCGAGGCGACCTTCGAAGCGATCGTCCCGGTCCTGATCGCCGGCTCCTGCCTGCTGCTCCTCTTCCAGCCGCGCCTGGTCCCGCACATCGCCCACGCCGGCAACGAGCGCTCGCCCTTCCTCCTCGCCGGCATCTTCTTCTGCGGCGCCTACCAGGCCTACTTCGGCTCGGCGGTCAGCATCCTCGTCTTCGCCCTGCTCGCCCTCTTCGTCGCCGACACCCTCCAGCACCTCAACGGGCTGAAGATCCTCCTCGCCGGGTCCTCGAACCTCCTCGCCGCCCTGATCTTCGCCTTCCTCGCCCCGGTCGACTGGCGCTACGCGCTGACGATCATGGTCTCCTCCTTCGCCGGCGGCCGGGTCGGCGCCCACTACGCCCGCCGCATCCCCAGCGACCCGCTGCGGGTCTCGATCGCGGCGGTCGGCCTCGTCGTGGCGGCGGTTCTCGCGGTGCGGGCCCTCTGACCCTCGCCGTCCCTCAGCTCAGCCGCGCCGCTCGCAGCGCTTCCTCCCAGGTGCCGTGGGCGCGCCCGCGGCGCAGCAGGCCGTCCTCCATCTCATAGCTCCAGGGGACCTCGACGGCGAATTTCTGGTTGCCCCTGGTGTCGAAGACGATGCCGAGCACCGCCCCCCGGTCCTCGCGCACCTCGACTTTCTGCACGCGGATGTCGAGGTGCTCGAGGTTCTGGCCGAACTGGGAGAGCCAGCGCCGCACCCCGTCGTGCCCCCGGTACATCTCCTCCCCGCTCCAGACGGTGGGGGACCATTCGACGTCGGGGTGCAGGAGCTCCAGCACCCGGTCCTGCTCGCCGCGCAGCACCGCGTCGAAGAGGAGCTCGATCGCCGTCGGCTCCCCGGGGGGAGAAGGGCTCACCCGCTCGCCCGTTCATCGTGTTCGCGCTGCCGCTGGTCGTGGCGGCGCTGTCGCTCGTCCAGCTCCTCCTGAACGAGATCGCGGCTGCCCTGCCGGGATGACCGCTGTTCCCGCTCGCCGAATGCCTGGTCGAGGTCGAGCAGCGACTGCTCCCGGTCGAGCTCCCGCTGCTTCTCGTCCCGCGACTTCTCCTGCGTTTCATCCATTGCTTCTCACCGCTCCCAGATCCAATGGCTGCGGCCGCCCCACGTAGTACCCCTGAACCATGTCGATACCCAGGTCACCCAGCAGTTCGAAGGTATCCCTGTCTTCCACCCCCTCGGCGACGGTGGTCATCTCGAAGTTGCGGGCGACGGCGACCATCGATTCGACGACGCGTTGGTCGGTTGCGTCGCTTCGGATCCCGCTGATGAACTCGGTGTCGATCTTCAGCTGCGTCACGGGCAGATGCCGCAAGTACGTAAAGGAGCCGTAACCAGTACCAAAATCGTCGAGGGCGACGCCGCAACCCAGCTGGGTCAGCTCCCGAACCAGTTCCCTGGCGCCCTGCATGTTCTCCGCTGCCGCGGTCTCGGTGATCTCGAAGATCAGGTTCTCCGGCGCCACGTCGTCCTCGGCCAGCCGCCGCTCGATCAGGTTAAGCAAGCCGCGGCTGCCGAGGCTGCGGGCGGAGAGGTTGATCGCCACCGGCAGGTCCCGCGCCACCTGCGTTCCCCGTTCGATCGCCCACAGATCCAGGTCGCGGATCAGCTCGCCTTCCTCGACGAAGGGCAGGAAGGCCCCCGGGCGGATCAGCTGCCCCTCGAGGCGCATCCGGACCAGGAGCTCGTGGTGGTGGAGGGCCCCCGTGGCGAGCTCGATGATCGGCTGGCCGTGGAAGAGGAGGTTGCCGCTGCCGACCGCCTGGCGCAGGCGCCCGCGCCACAGCTGCGCCTCCCGGTCCTGCGCTTCGGCGCGTTCGCGCCGGCGGCGCTCGCTGACGTCGTGGGCGACGGTGCAGACGGCCGTCACCTCTCCGGAGACGCTGGAGACGGGAAACGCCCGCAGGGAGACGTCGATCAGCCTGCCGTCCTTGGTGATGCGCCGGGTCTCGAAGGAGACCGTCTCGCCACGGACCGCCTCTTCGAGGACCCGGCGGTGCTCGGCCCGCCGCTCCGGCGGGATCAGCAGCTCCCCGACGTGCCGGCCGATCGCCTCCTCGGGGGCGTAGCCGTAGAGGCGCTCGGCGCCCTGGTTCCAGGCGGTGATCTTGCCGCTCAGGTCTTTGGTCACAACCGCGTCCTCGGAGGAGCGGACGATCGCCGCCAGGCGGCGGTTCTCCTCCTCGCGGCGGCGCCGCTCGCTGATATCGCGGACGAGGACGCTTCGCGACGAGGACTCCCCGAGCAGCGGGCCGATCGCGACTTCGACCGGAAAGCTGATCCCGCCGCTGCCGTAGGCGCTCAGCTCCACCGAGGCGGAGAGCCCCTCGGAGCCCGCGGCGGCTAGCACCTCTTCGAAGGAGCCCCATCGCGGCGCCCCGTCCAGGAGGGCGCCGACGGGCTTGCCGACGATCTCGGCTTCCTCGCGGTGGAAGATCCGCCGGGCCCGCTCGTTGCAGGCGAGGATCCTTCCGTCGAGGTCGACGGTGAGGGCGGCGTCGAGGCCGGCGAACTCCGCCGGGGCGGTGCCGATCTCCGCCAGCCGAGCCCGGGCACGGGCGTCGCGCCAGCCGCGCTGGGCAACCACCAGCTGGACGGCGCCGACGAGCAGGGTCAGGCTCGCGAGCAGGATCGTCCCGGCGCTGAGGCGGGAGTAATGGTCGTAGACGAGGGCGGTGATCGCGATCCCCATCGCCAGGAGGGAGAGGGTGACGACCAGGCGGCCGCTGCGCGCCTCGCGGGGGTCGACCCGGATGCCGGCGAGGGCGATCGCGGCGACCAGAGCGAGGGCGAGGATCGGCAGCGCGACGAGGAGCAGGCCCGGCGCCTCGCCCACCAGCCCCCCGCGCGTCGCCAGCGAATCGGCCAGGGCGAGCAGGAAGAGGCCTCCGGTCAGGATCGCGAAGCGGTCGGCGGCGGGCCGGCCGTGGTTGCAGAGGGCGCCGAGGGCGGCAAGCGCGAGGAGCAGGTCGAGGCAGCTGCGGAGGACCTCGCCGGTGGAGCCGCCGGCGGCCGCGGGAGCGACGAAGGCCCAGGCCCAGAGGGTCGCGAGGCCGAGGGCGCAGACGCCGAGACCCTGGGCAAGCGAGCGGCGCAGGTGGAAGTCGCCGCTGGCGGCAAGGACGATGGCGCCGCTGACGACGCAGAAGACGGCATAGGGCAAGAGGAAGGAAAGGAGGTTCACCTGGGGGCCGTCAGCTCATCGGGTACGTTGCGTTCTTCGACGCTCGAAACGTTTCCCTTTAATAGCGGCTGACCAAAAGGCGAACTCAAGTCCCCCAGGGGTGACAACTTCCGCCGCGAGAGGGCCGGTTATGGGGCGCTGGCCGGATCAGCCGCCAGCACTGGCAGACTGCGATTCGTGACCGCCGAACAGCTTGTCAAGCCACTTCGAATCGTCAGCGATGCGCAGCGCCGCAGACTGACTGAAGCGGCGACCACGCCCACCATTCAAAGGGCACTGAAAGACGCCCGGGTCAGCGTGCTTGGCGCCCAACTACGTGAGCAGCTTCAGGAGCAGATCGACTTTCAACGGAGGATCCGGCCGGCGCTGCTTGAGCAGATGCGGGAACAGGTGCGGGAGCAGAACGTTGTACTTCGTCGGATGCTGGATGCCCCCGGCATCAAGAGGGCGCTGGTGACTATCGATTTCAAGTTGCCCGAGGTCCTCGCGGACCAGATCGCCGCCTACAGGGAGCAGCTTGCCGCCGAAGTCACCGCAGACCCTGATGTGGCTGAGGAAACGGCTGGACGGCTCGCCCAGGATCGGGAAGCGATCATCAAGTGCCTGCGTCGGGTCGGCATCGCGGTCGAAGGCTTTAGCTACCTCCCCGAATCACCAGTACCGCCCTTGGTCGGCTTCCTCATTCTCGTGCTCGCTGCACTGGGCGAAGTCGCAGACGAAATCCTCGCCGAGCGCGAAGACGAGGAATAGGCCCGCCGGCCAGAGCACCACTAACGAAGCTGCCCCAATAGCGGGTGCGGGGACCGCCCCGACTGGTCCTAGCGTCGAGAGCGACCCCCGCACCTCAAGGCGCTCAGTGGCCCTTGAAGATCATCGCCGCAGCCTGCGCAGACGGCACTTTCTGAATCGTCATCAGCCTCACCCCCTCTCCCCAGTCGGCCCACCAGCGCGGATCGCTAGAAGGAGAAGGAGGGAATGCTAAAGACAGCTAAAGCATCCTCTAGTTTCTGACCCACCTCAGCTTTGTGAGTACACAGCCGTTCCTGGCAGTCACCCAGGCCATATGCTCCGAATCCTGCTGAGTAGCCGGGTTCGTTCTAGTAAGGAGGAGGGGTCGGGTGGCCGCTGAAGCCGTCGAGCGTCATAGCGACAAGCTCAAACGCAAGCGCGGGAGGAAAACGCGGAAGCGGATCGAGGAAGCTGTCCAGTACGCACTCTCCCATGACATACGACTGGAAATCTTGATCCTCTTGAACGAAGCGAGCTACACCGCCTCGGAGGTCGCGGAGTTGACCGAGATCGAGTTGAAGAAGGTCTCCAACCACCTCCTACGCATGTTGGAGGACGGCTCGATCGAAGTGGCCAAAAAAGAGGAACGGCGAGGCACGATGATCTACTGGTACCGGGCCGTAGAAGTTCCGGAATACACGCAGGAGGAAGCCGAAAGGCTGACCGAGATGGAGTTGCAGTTGATCGCCGGGGTGGTCGCTCAGTCGGGGACCGCCGAGCTCATGGCAGCTCTGAACAAGGGTACCCTCGCCAGCCCTCGCACCATTCTCTCCTGGGATCTGTATGACGTTGACGGCCAGGCGCGGGAGGACATCGAAGCGGAGTCCGCCCGATACCTGGAGCGACTGAAGGAGATTCAGTGCGAATCGGTGAACCGCGTCGCGGAGTCGAAGGAGGAGACGACTTCGATGATCGTCAGCCTCTCCGCGTTTAAGCGAGCACGGAAGATCCGCGTCCCACGGTCACGGAGTTGTGACCCGCCTCCGCAAACTGATTGACGCGAACTGCAAGCTGACCTAGCTTGCGCCACTCAACGTGTACCGACCGCTTTGCCACATTGGCGGAAGGCACTTGTTCCCGAAGCGAGGGCGGGCCACCTCACCCCACCATCCACGATGCGGCTCGCCCTCGCCTTCAAAGAAGGCCAACTCCATGACGACCCCCTCCCATAGACCAACCACCCCAAGGCGGTCCATCGCCGCCTTGTTGCCGTCGGCGGCTCCCTGCGCCCAGCCGAGGCCGCGATGGACCTGACGGGGGCGACGGCTTCGGGAGGGATGGCCGTCGCCACCGTCACCACAGGAGGACTCATCCTTGCCGCTCTTTGAAGGCGATCGCAGCCGCATCACAGCCGACCAGACACAGGCAACAGAACATCCCGTTCGCTTGAAGATCATGGAGTTGTTCACACGCAACACGCTCAGGCCATTGGAGTGTGACGTGCTGGCGGCCGACCTACTGACTGAGTTCCCCGACCTCAAGGCGAAGGACGTTAAACCGGCAATGATCGCCTACCACGTCGCCGTCCTCAAGGATGCGGCGCTCTTGCCTACGAGATGACGCGGAATCCGGTCGAGCGACGGCGGAAGCCGCGCAACGAGGATGCGAGCCGCAGTCCGCTGGTTCTCTATGGCGGCACCTGATTCGTCTCCTCTTGAAGAACATCCCCACCCGGGGGACCGGCTGACCGCAGATAGAGGCTCCCACGTCGACGCGGAAAAATTCAATCAGCCTCCGGGACGTCTTGTTGCCGTTCCCTGCGCTTCCGGTGACGAGCGTGCTCGATCATCTGGGCCATCAGATCTCTCACCGGAGGGGAGTCGGCCTCTGGGATATCCAGAACCCCGGTTCCGATCTCCGTTGCATGCCGTTCGATCACCGCCTTCTCTTCCCAGATTCGACTTGCCGTGCCCTTCACCGTTGCATCCCCCCTGAGGGGATAAAGCAGCACCTGTGCATGGGCGACCTCGATCACGAAGCGAGCCGTATTTCTCGGCTCGTATGGACGATGATCCTCTGCCTCGAATATGTCGGGATAGGTCCCCTTCCGGACCGGAGGGTGGACCAGATCGTTACTGCCTTGAACAAGGAGGTGAGGGACTGCCCTGGCTCTCGGTCGTAGGCGATCGGCGACTCCAGGCCGGCGAGCTTTGGACCTATTACGAGCTTGTCGGTGGTTGGGAGACGATCGGCCGCTTCCAAGCTGCGCCCAGATAGATGGGAAGCGAGGAACTCATTTGCGTATCCCTCTGCGGCGAGAGCAGCAAACAGCACGGTGGCTCGGAGATGCCGTAGCCGACTGAACACCGCGTCGGCGCGTTGCTGAATCGGCCCAAGTATCGAACTCTCCGAATACCAGGGAGGCAACTCCCGATAGAGCACCTCGGCACTGCCTGCGTGGCGGAACTCCTCTAGGGCATGCAGTAAATACGTATCGGCAAGTGAGGAAACGGATTCCGGTCCTCGCAGCAACCCCTTCAGTTCGTCGGACTTCATGGCCGGGCAATTTGGCAAGCGGGCCGGACCCCCTTGAGAACTCGATACGGTAGTCGATGGAGACGGCGCTACACCGGGTGCGAGCCGGTGGCGGAAGGACCGGGGAGGAGTTACCTCGCTTCGAGTCCCGAAAAGCAGAACCCCGCCGCAGCGGGGAATCTGGCGAATGGGCGGTACTGGGCTCGAACCAGTGACCCCTTCCTTGTAAGGGAAGTGCTCTCCCAACTGAGCTAACCGCCCGGGGGCATTCATTATTGCTCGCCCCGCAAGTCGGTCACCGGATGGCTTCCGGGGGCGCGTCCTCATCAGGATCGTCGTCCAATAGCCTCGGCGGCGATGGACGTCTCCACCCTCTGGCGGGCGGCGCTGCTGCAGCTGGCCGCCGTCGCCGCCCTCTCGGTCGCCCTCGCCGTCGCGCTGCCGAAGAGCTTCTTCGAGGACTGGGGATGGCTGACCGGGCCGGCGGCCTGGATGCTCTGCGCCGCCCTCACCGCCCGGGTCCTGCGGCTGCCGCCGGGGCCGGCGCTGCTGGGCGCCGCGCTCGCCGGCCTGCCCAGCCTCCTCGCCGTCGCCGCCGGGGTGCACTGGGCGGGGGCGGTGCTCGCCGTCGCCCTGTTCGCCCTGTGGTGCGCGCGGCTGGGCGCGGCGCGGGCGCGTCCCTAGCTCAGTCCACCACCGCCAGCTCGGCGAGCGCCTCGTCGCGGCTGCTGAAGACGATGCCGGCGTCGGTCAGGCCGGCGACGGTGAAGATCCGCAGCACCTGGTCCGAGCAGCCGTAGAGGACGAGGCGGCCGCCTTTGTCCTCCAGCTGCCGGCGCACCTGCAGGAAGAGGGCGATCCCGGTCGAGTCGACGAACTCGCAGCCCTGGAGGCCGACGAGCACGGCGTCGTGCTTCTGCGCGACCCGCTGCAGAGCCGCCTGGAGGCGCTCCACGCTCCAGAGGTCGAGCTCGCCCTCGAGCTGCAGCTCGCACCGGTCCGGCCCGATCGAGCGCTCGACGATCTGCAGGATCTGCCCCCCACCCATGGGGTGATTGTCCCAGGCCGAGCGTCTCGACCGGGCCTCATTTGCGAACCCGCGTGTTTCGATGTCAGCTCTCGGACGAGCTCGGCTGCGGGCGTGAGGAGCCTCAGGCCACGCGAGGGGGATTGACTGCCGGCGGAGGGCATCTAAGGTCAGGGCATGGGTGATCAGGGACTGGCCGCATGGAAGCCTCCGCTGATCATCTCGGCGATCTCGATCTCGATCGTCGGCGGTTTCTACCTCGGCGGGCCGGGGCTGGGAATGGCGGTGGGGGCGCTCGACGCGGCGGCGATCGTGGTGATGGCGGCCCGCCACCCGCCGCTGCGGCCGATCGTCCCGGCGGCGGCCCCCGACGTCCGCGACCGCCTCCTGGTGGTGGTCGACGAGCCGCTCGAGAGCCCGGCCGGGATCGAAGCGATCGCCACAGCCTCCGCGGCGGCCCCCGAGGCGGAGGTCCGCGTCGTCGCGCCCACCCACAACCGCTTCCTCGACCGCTGGGCCTCCGACACCCGCCATGGCCGGGACCGCGCCCAGCGCAGCCTCGTCCTCACCCTCGCCTCGCTGGCGGGGGCCGGCGTCGCCGCGACCGCGAGGATCGGCGACGAGGACATCGTCCAGACGGTCACCGACCAGCTGCAGGAATATCCGGCGACGGAGGTCTTCCTGGTCGCCGACACGAGGGAGCGCGATGCCGCGACGGCGGTTGAGGAACTGCGATCCCGCCTCCGGGCCCCCTTCCGGGTCGTCGACTGCCTTAAGGGATAGATGCTCTAACACTGAGCGTCTTCAGCCGGGAGGCTCCCGGGGGACGTGCCGCCGCGCCGCCGCAGCAAACCCCGCTCTCCCGAGCACGCCGCCCTCGGCGAGGCCGTCCGCCGCCTCCGCCTCGAGGCCGGGCTCAGCCAGGAGCAGCTGGCCGAGCGGGCCGGCACCGACCTGACCCAGGTCGGCGGCATCGAGCGTGGCGTCCGCAACCCTAGCTACACGACGCTGCTGCGGCTGGCGAACGCCCTGGAGACGCGGGTGGGCAAGATCGCCACCCTGGCCGACGAGCTGCGCGAGTAGGCCTGATCCGGCTCGCTCTTGCCCCGATCTAATCAACCTTGGGTCTGGGCTCAGCTACCGGGGAGTAGGGGCGGCGGAGCAGGCGGTCGATCGGTCCCGGCAGCCACCAATTGAGGTTGCCGAGCAGCCCCATCGTCGCCGGCAGCAGGACGAGGCGCACCAGCGTCGCGTCGAGGGCTATCGCTATTGCGGTGCCGAGGCCGATCTCCTGGATGATCGGAACCCCGGTGGCGACGAAGATCGAGAAGACGACGACCATGATCAGCGCCGCGCTCGTGATCGTGCGGGCGCTGGCGGCGACACCGCCGACGACGGCCGACCAGTTGTCGCCGCTGCGGTCGTACCGCTCTCGGATCCGGGTCATCAGGAAGACCTCGTAGTCCATCGAGATCCCGTAGACGACGGCGAAGATCAGCGGCGGGACGTAGATCTCCAGGTGGCCGAGAGGCTGGATCCCCAGCCATTCGAGCCAGCCCCACTGGAATACCGCCACCAGCATCCCGGAGGCGGCGCCCACCGTCAGCAGGTTCATCAGGATCGCCTTCAGCGGCAGGACCAGGGAGCGCAGAAAGCCCAGCAGGATCACGAAGCTGAAGATCAGCACCGCAAGGATGACCTTCCAGAGGTTGTCCGAGATCTGATCCGAGGCATCGATGATCGTCGCCCCGGTGCCGCCGACCGCGATATCCCACCGCGGCCAGGAAGCGGCGAGCATGTCGATCCGCCGGCGAACCCGCTCCACCATCGCCTGGCCCTTCTCGCTCTCGGGGTCAACTTTCTGCGCCGCCTTGACGAGCACGGCGCCCGGCTCGGCGAGGGCAGGTTCGGCCCAGGCGATCCCCTTTTCGTCGGAGAGCATCCGTTTTAGCTCGCCACGCAGCTGCTCGGCCTCCCGCAGATCGGCGGAGCGCGATCTGGCGGTGACCAGGATCGGTGAGTCGGCGGCGATCTTGACCAGCTTTTTGCTGGTTTCCGCCGCCTGTCGCGCCGGGTCTTCCGCGGGGAGCTGCCGCACCGTGTCCACCTCCAGGCGCAACGCCAGGAGGGGTGACGCAAGCAGGAGCAGAACAGCCGAAACGGCGATGGCGTTGAGCAGCGGATGCGCCATCACCCTGCTGGTCCAGCGCTCCCAGAAGGAGGTGGAGGCCGGGCGCCGGCGGCCCAAGCGCATCAGTCGTAATCCGATCGAGCTGAAGAGCGGCGACGGGGCGTTGAGGCGCTGGCCGAGCAGCGCCACCAGTGCCGGCATCGCGGTCACCGAGACGAGCACGGCAACGATCACGACCAGCATCGCCCCAGCGGCGATCGACCGCAGGATCACGTTGTCGATCAGGAACATGCTGGAGAGCGAGACCGCGACCGTGCCCCCGGCGAACACGATCGCTCTTCCCGAAGTCTCCTGCATCCGTATCCGCGCCTGCTCTTCGCTGCGGCCGGCCGCGATCTCCTCCCGGTATCGGGCCAGCATGAACAGCGAGTAGTCGACTGCGACGCCGATCCCAATCATCGAGGCGACGTTGACGACGAAGACCGACATCGCGAACTCCCCCGAGAGCAGATAGATCAGCCCCCCGGTGACGACGACGCTCACCGCCCCGACCAGCAACGGGAGGATGGCGGCGGCAAAGGAGCCGAAGACGGCCAGCAGGATCAGGAGAACGATCGGCGCCCCGATCATCTCGGCGCGTTTGGCGTCCTCCTCGGATTTTTCGTGGACGGCGGCGACGAGAGCCGCCCGCCCTACCAGCTCCGTTGAGATCGGGCTTTCCTCCGGCCGGACCTGGTCCAGCAATTTACGCAGGTCCGCCGCGCGGTCGATCGCATTGCGCACGCTGGTCCGGATTTCGAGAAGCCGCAGTGCCACCTGCCGGCCGCCCGGCGCCTTTTCCTGCAGGATCGGTCCCCGCTCCAGACCGGGCACGAGCTCCACCTCCCGGTCGAACTCCTCGATCGCCTCGTTTCTCGCTTCCTCGTTGCTCGTTTCGTCCTTGTTCCGCGGCCACTCCAAATACAGCGCCATTTCCTCGACGCTCTGGCCGGGGAACTCCTCTCGCAGGACGCGCGCCGCCTGGTCGGATTCGCTGTCGGTCACCTCGAACCCGCCGCTGGTCAGGTGGTTTACCTGCTGCGAGGCCAGCGGCGCCGCCGCCAGCAGCAGCACCGCCCATCCGACCAACACTCCGATCCGAGCCGCCTTCGGCAGCGTCGCCAAACGCCTCAACGGCCGGCTCCCTGCAACCCGTCCTTCACCGGCTGCCCGCGGAACAGCGGCGGCAGCGCCGGGTAGCCCGCGCGCCGGTCTTGCCAGCGCCGGAAGAGGGAGATCGGCACGATCAGCGACATCACGATCACACCCGCCAGCACCACCCTGCTGCCCCACTGAGTCCCGCCAACCACCAGCAGCGCCGCGTTGAAGAGCATCAAGCCCACGGCAAGGAGGTTGAGCGGGGAGGTCCACCGCGCCCGGCTGCCGCCCTCAGACAGGCGAACGAGCAGGAAGGCGACCGGCATCAACACAAACACGACCACGTAGCCGAAGTTCGCCGCGGCTACCACGTCGACCACCCGGGTTCCGAAGAGAGCTAGCAGGGCGAAGATGACCATCCCGTCGAGCGTCAGCGAGCCGATCGGGACCTGGCGGCGGTTGACGGTGGCGAAGGCGCGAGGGATGTACCCGTCGTGGGCCATCTGGAAGATCGTGCGCGAGGAGCCGACGACGAAAGCCTGCGCGCCCAGGATCAGCGCACTGGCCAAAAGAAGACCAACCGCGGTCTTCCCCGCGTCACCGCCGATGGCTTCGGCGAAGGGCAGGAACGCCACCAGGGGATCGGCGCTCAGCCCCGCGACCCCGGTCACGGCGACGATCAGGAACGGCATCAGCCCGAAGCCGACGAGGCCGATCACCGCGGCGACGTGCATCGCCCACGGCGCTTCCTCCGCTCCCGCCTTCATCTCCGCGACTATCGTCGAGGCCATCTCGGCCCCATACGCGGACCAGGCGGCTACAAAGGCCCATTTCGCGACCAGCAGCAAGGCGGGCGAGCCCGAGCTGGTGTCGACTGCCACCGGCACCAGGCGGTCGAGATCGATCAGGGAAGGCTGCAGGAGGAGTCCGACCGTCGCCAGCCCCAGCGGCACCAGAGCCACGCAGGCGAGGCACCCGGCAAGACGCATGCTGGGCTCGAGGCCCAGCCCGTTGACGGCGTAGAGCGCGACACCGAGGGCGATCGCCAGCGGCAAGATGTCGAGGCCGGGCAGCACGGTCGCCCGCAGGTAGGTGGCGGCGAGGATCAGGTTGACCGCGATGCCGGGGGTCCAGGCAAACCAGTAGCCCCAGCTGGAGATCGCGGCGAGGAGAGGCCGGCGCCGACCGAGGACCGCGTGGACATACATCGGCGTTCCGCCGGCCCGATTCGGGTAGCGGACCGCCAGTGCGCTCAGCAACAGGCACTGGAGCGCCCCCACGGAGGCGATCGCGAGCCATACCCAGGGCGTCGCGGTCCCGATCTCCCCCGCCATCGGCCCGATCGAGACGAGGACCAGGAGTGCCGCGCCCAGGGCAAGCAGCGCTGCGCTGCGCCAGCTGACGCTGCGGCGCAACCGTTGCTCGCAGCCCATCTCAGGAGCTTCCTCGGCGCTCAAGGAGCCGCTCCCGCGGGCGTCGCCTGCTCCTCGAAAAGCGGCAGGACGCTCACCCCCTGCCGCATCGCCGCACGCTCGATCCGCTCGACGTAGTCGAGTGCGGGCGTCCCGGTCGAATGCTCTCTCATCCCTTCCCTCGCCAGCAGGAAGGTCTCGGCGAGGCAGGCAAAAGTGTCCCGCGGCGAGGAGAGGCCGAAGTTCTGGCGGCAGGAGTAGCCCGGAATGCGGACAACGCCGCCGGGGACCACGGAGACTCCTTCGCCCGCGAAGGCCGGGAGGTCGCCCTCGGCGAGGTTCGGCGGCTGCGCAACGTCGATCAGGATCGTTTTCGGCGCGACCAGTCCCGGCCTGACCCGGGCGCTCTCGGCGTTGGTCAGTATCACCCCTATGTCAGCGCCCGCCAAAGCGTCAAGGGTCCAGGCGCCCGTGTGACCGGCGGCGAGGAGGTCCCCGAGCGTGCGCTCGACCCGCCCGGCGGAAGCGCCAACCAGGATCAGCTCGATTTCTTCGTCCGCGAGCAGGCGGGAAAGAGCGATTCCGACTGAGCCGGTTGCTCCCAGCAGGGCGACCCGGGGCGGCCGGTCCAGACCGGACCGGACGATCGCTTCCTGGACGTTGCGGCGTACGATTGCGGCGGTGAGGGCATTGCCGTTGGTGAGCGTCACCCCCGGCGGCAGGCGCTTCAGCAGCGCCCGGCCACCGGCGGTGGCGGGCGCGGTCAGTGCGCCGAGGCCGATCACTCGGGAACCGCGTTCGATCGCGAGCTCGACAGCGGCGGCAACGGCGCGATGAGCGTCGGTGGTCAGCATCGCCTCGGGCAACATGCCGACGGCGATCAGCTCCCCCCGCACCACCGAACCCGAGAAGGCGACGTCGGCCAGCACCACCGGCGGATTGTGTGTGGCCTTGGCGATGAAATCAGCGTCGTCGTCGCTGTGGTCGTAGACGAGCGAAGCCCCCGGCATCGCGATCAACTCCGGCAAATTCCGCGGGTGGACGATGAAAGAGAACCAGGGATGGCTGCCGCCGAGGAAGGTCATGGCTGGCCCTCCGCGATCCCCGCAGGGTCGCCTAGAACAAGCCCATCGTCGGTACCAGGACCATCGACCCGGAGAAGGTGATGTGGGTGGTTTCGCCGCCCATGTGCTCGGGCCAACCCACCAGGAAGGTCGTCCGGTAGACCGACATCGTCGACTTTCCTTCCTGTAGGACCGTCAGCGGCTCCTCCAAACTGGAGGAGACACGACCGTCTCAGCCACCGCCTGCACCCGACCACAGCGATCCCGGGAGGAAGTCCATTCGCCCGAGGGCACGCCAGCCGGAGTAATCCTCGGAAACTTCACAGTCGTCGGTCGCGATCGCCCGAGCCGGGTTGAGCAGGTTGGAGTCGTATTCCTTCCTCTTCACCAGGTCATAGAGGCCGGGGAACATCAACTGAACGCTGTAGCGAACCCGCAATTTTGTCCTGTCGAAGTCGATGACCCCGAAGTTGCCGTCAGCGGCCGCTTCCGGATCGAGCGTCAGCGCCACCGTTCCCGAATCGACGAAACGATCGCGACCCAGCGGGACTTTGACGCTGTGATCCGAGAACCCGTAGAGCGACTTAAGCTGGAAGGCAACCTTGGTGGTCGGCTCCGGTGCTCGGCGCCGTTCGGCGACAGCCTCGGGGCTGACTGAATCGGGTGGCTCTACCGGATTTGCTTTGTCGTACATCCACAGTCCTCCATGTGCAGTCCGCCGATCGCGGATTGGCTCAGAGTAAGCCCTGTGGATTGATTAGTCAAGCAATCTTTGCGTATACTTCGCTCAGCGAGATTTCTTGACCACCGCGGGAGAGGCCAACATGTCGCGAAGCGCGTTTAGTGCAGTCGCCGGGCCATTGGGGGCCTGTACCGCCAAGGTCAACGAACCCTCGTGTTCGGCAAGGTCGAACTCGAAGAAGGGGCAGCAGACATTCTCGAGCCTGATCAGTTCCTCCAGCGAGGCGCGCAGCCCCGGGTCCGCCGGAAACGTGAAGGTGAGCACCTCTTCTCCGAGGTTCACCTCCTCGACGCCCGAGGAAGCGATCCGGTTGATCAGCTTTTTCCGCTCGACCCACTCATCGGGCTGGAGAGAGCAAGCCATCGGAAGCTCACGACTGCCTGATGAGGTTTCCAACTTTCTCCGTTCTCCTCACTCGAGTTCGACTACGAGAGTCCCCTCAATATGAGACTTTACACTTACCGGGACTCCGAGGAGGACTTTTCTGGTTTTCTCGCCTACAGTGAGACAACCCGTCCACTCGCGGCAGGGGGAATGCGGGTGCATCCTGGGCTTACGGGCAGGCGGATCGAAGCGCTGGCCAGGACCATGCAGTACAAGGAGAGCGTCCTCAGGGTCAATGTGGACGGGGCGAAGTGTGGGATCGCCTATGACCCCACTGCGCCAGGCAAGAAGGAGGCGGTCCGGCGCTTCCTCCGTTTCCTCGCTCCCCACCTCAGCGAGCGCTTGAGCCTCGGCCCCGACATGGGGACCAGCTTCGATGAGATCGAGGCGATCGCGCGAGAAGAGGGGATTGCGTCGGTGAAGGCAGCGATCGGTCGCGCCCAAGGGCTCAGCTCCGACCAGGTTCGCCGGCGATTGGACCTGCTTGAGGCAAACGTAGGTCAGCTGACGCTGGGTGAGAGGCGCGCCGGCCACGGAGTCGCCCATTCCGCACTCGCGGCTGTTCGGGTCAGCGGGCTCGAGGATGACTTCCTTACCTGTGCTTTGCAGGGATTCGGGACGCTTGGCCGCGGCGCTGCCCTCACCCTCGACGCCGCGGGCGTCGCAATCACCACGATCGCGGACGAGCACGAGTGCGTTCGCGCCGAGGAGGGACTACCGGTCGCTTCGATGTTGCGCTCACCTCCGGGGAGTCCGCTGCGCGAGATCGCCCTCGGCGCCGAAGTGCTACCTCGGGAGGCCGTGCTCAGCACGAACTCACACATGCTCGTCCTCGCGGCCTGTGAGAACGCTTTTGGGGATTCGTCGGTGGAGGTCGCAAGAGCACCGGTAGTGGTCGTGGGCGCGAACGAGGGCCTGTCCCCCCAGGAGTACCGCCGGCTTGCCGCGCGGGGTGTGCTGACGGTGCCTGACATCGTTGCTGGTTGCGGAGGATCCGCTGCTATGGACGCATTATTCGCACCCACCTGTGTCCCGGCCCCCCTCACCGTTCTCGAAACCGTCGCCGACACCATGAGTGCACTGACCATTCGCTTGCTGGCGGAGACGAGGTCAGAGACCACTCCTCTCGAGGCGGCGCTGCGGATGGCTGGTCGACGGGACTTGCCGCTAGATGCCAAACCGTACGGATTGCGCCTGCTCGCAGCCGGAAACCGCGAGCGCCGGCTGGTTGCCACCAACTCTGCCGATGCCTGACTCCGCACATCCGATCAGCGAGACGGCGCGAGGCCATATCAGTGACTCGCGCTTTCACGGTCACATGTACGCAACCGAGTTCAGCAGAAAGGTGTTCGGTGACACCAGCCGATTGCAGCGGTGGCTCGACGTGGAGGCGGCACTGGCCGCGAGCCAGGCCGATGTGGGGACGTTGCCGCGGGAGATCGCCGATGCGATCGGCCAGGCGGCCTCGCTCGAGAGGCTTGACCTGGAACGGGTAGCCGCGGAGATCAGGCATACCGGTCATTCGCTGATGGCGCTGATCGTCGCTTTGCAGCACGCCTGCGAGGACGATGCCGGACAGTTCGTCCATTACGGGGCAACCACCCAAGACATCCAGGACACCGCCCAGGCGCTTGAGATGCGCGACTGCCTGGACGAGGCGGAGCGGCTGCTCCTCAGCATCTCGCGCCGGCTCGTCCCGTTGGGCCGCGAGCACATCGCCACTGTGATGACCGGCCGCACGCACGCCCAGCCGGCCCTTCCGATCACCTTCGGCCTCAAGGTGGGCAGCTGGCTCGATGAGCTCCAGCGAGCCCATCAGCGCATGCGCCAGGTGCGCTCGACGGCGCTGGTTGTGCAGCTCTTCGGCGGCGTCGGCTCGATGGCTGCGTTCGGCGAATCCGCCGATTCGCTGGTGAACCGTTTTGCGGAGAGGCTGGGTCTGGGAGCGCCGAAGATGGCCTGGCACGCCTCCCGCGATCGGGTGATGGATTACGTCACGACGATGGCGATGCTGGCGGCCACCTGCGCGCGCATCGCCGACGAGATCCGGACTCTCTCACGTCCCGAGCTGGGCGAGTTGGTCATCGGTTGGCACTTCGGCAAGATCGGGAGCAGCACGATGCCGCACAAGCGCAACCCGGAGGAGTGCGAGCAGATAGTCGTGCTCGCCCGCCTGGCCGCGGCTCAGGTACCGGTGGCGCTGCAGGGGATGGTCGTCGAGCATGAGCGCGACTCGCGGGAGCTGCGGACGGAGTGGTCAAGCGTCGCGGATGTCTCCCACTACTCCCTGACGGCACTTTCGATCCTCGATGACGTCCTCGCAGATCTCGACGTCGACTCCGACGCGATGGCGTCGAACGCTGCCGATACCGCCGCCGACCTGGCCACGGAGCAGCTGATGCTGCTCCTGGTCCGCCACCTCGGCAAGCAGTCCGCCTACGAGGTCGTCTACGAAGCCGCACAGGCGGCGAAGAGCAACGGGCGCTCGCTGCGGGAAGAACTGCTGCTGTCGGAGAGGAACCGCCTCAGCGCGGAGGAGATAGATGCCGCCCTCGACCCCGCCGGCTACATCGGCCGCGCCCCGGAGATCGCGGGCGAGATGATCGGGCAGGCCGATGCCTGGCTCGAGGCACTTGCCGCCGAGGAGGCGCGATGAGCCCCTCTCTAGCGCTGCCCCTCTGCGACGTGAAGAG
>DASUQZ010000085.1:0-15699 GCA_036280335.1 Solirubrobacterales bacterium | reverse complement strand
TAGTCCTGCTCGCGCCACATCCGCTCCAGGCGGGCGGCGAAGCCCTCCTCCTCGGCCGTGCCCTCGACCAGCTCGCGCCAGGCCTCGCCCTTGACCCCGCGCCCGCCCCAGTGCAGCTTGAAGAGGACGTGGCGATCGAGGTAGGGGAAGACGTCGTCGAGGTCGACGGGGACCTCCCGCACGCCCCAGAACGGCGGCTCCGGGATCGAGACGTCGGTGCGGGCCGCGGAGCGGACGCTCGCGTCGGTGGTCGGCGGCGCGTCGTCGATGACGACCGGCTTCTCCCGCAGCTGCTTGGCCTCGGCCTTGATCCGCTCGACCAGGGCGGAGCGAGCCTCCGCGTCGACCAGGGCGTCCATCGTGTCGAGCCCCTGGAAGGCGTCCTTGCAGTAGAAGACCCCCGCCTCGTAGACCTCGTCGGACTCCTTGCCCTTCGGGTACAGCGTGCGGCGGCCGAAGTCACGGTTGATCGCGGCGCCGCCAATCAGGACCGGGAACTCGAGCCCCCGCTCGTGCAGCTCGGCGACGCAGGTCGGCATCTGCTTCGAGGTGGAGACCAGCAGCGCCGAGAGGCCGATCGCGTCGGCCTCGTTCTCGACCGCGGCCTCGATGATCGTGTCGACCGGGACCTGCTTGCCGAGGTCGATCACGGTGTAGCCGTTGTTGGTGAGGATCGTGTTGACGAGCGACTTGCCGATGTCGTGGACGTCGCCGAAGACGGTCGCGATCACGACCTTGCCCTTGGTGTGGCCCTCGATCCGGTCGAGGTAGTTCTCCAGCTGCGCCACCGCCCGCTTCATCGCTTCCGCCGACTGCAGGACGAAGGGCAGGATCAGTTCGCCGGCGCCGAATTTGTCGCCGACCTCCTTCATCGCCGGCAGCAGCACCTCGTTGAGGGTGGGGACGGCGCCGATCTTCTCGACGGAGCGGTCGATCCAGTCCTCGACGCCGTCCTTCTTGCGGCGCAGGATGTGCCAGTGCAGGGCTTCCTCCGGCTCCATGCCGGCGGTGGGGTCGGCCGTCTCGGCCTCGGCCTCCTCGCCTTTGGACTCGTAGTAGGCGATGAAGCGCTCGAGCGCGTCGTCGCGGCGGTTGAAGACGAGGTCGTCGGTCAGCTCCCGCTCCTCCTCGGGGATCTCCGAGTAGGGGGTGATGTGGTTCGGGTTGACCATCGCCACGTCGAGGCCGGCCTCGACGCAGTGGTGGAGGAAGGCCGAGTTGAGCACCGCCCGGGGCCGCGGCGAGACGCCGAAGGAGACGTTGGAGACGCCGAGCGAGGTCTTCACGCCGGGGATCTCCGCCTTGATCCGGCGGATTCCCTCGATCGTCTCGACCGCCGAGGGCTTCCACTCCTCGTCGCCGGTGGTGAGGGTGAAGGTGAGGGCGTCGAAGATCAGCGCCTCAGGGTCGAGGCCGTGCTCGGTGCAGGCGATGTCCCGAATCCGCTTCGCGATCTCGACCTTGCGCTCGGCCGTCTTCGCCATCCCGACCTCGTCGATCGTCAGCGCGATCAGGGCGGCGCCGTGGGCCTTGGCGAGCGGGATGACCACGTCGGCCTTGTCGCGGCCGGCCTCGAGGTTGATCGAGTTGACGATCGCCCGGCCGGGGATCTGCTCCAGGGCCGCCTTGATCACCTCCGGCTCGGTCGAGTCGACCTGGATCGGGGCGGGCTGGGTCAGCGAGATCCGCTTGACGACCGCGGTCATCTGCTCGTCCTCGTCTTGGCGCTCGGTCAGCGCGACGCAGGTGTCGAGCACGTGGGCGCCGCCTTCGACCTGGTCTTCGGCGACCTGGACGAGGCCGTCGTAGTCGTCGGCGAGCAGCAGTTCCTTCGCCTTTTTGGAGCCCTGCGAGTTGACCCGCTCGCCGACCAGGGTCGGGCGCGGCTCCTGCACCAGCGGGGTGGAGGTCATCATCGAGGAGACTTCGATCGGGCCGGGCGCCGGGCGCTCGCCGGGAACCTTGCCGTCGACCCGCTCGCGGATCGCGGCGATGTGGGCCGGGGTGGTGCCGCAGCAGCCGCCGACGATGCCGACGCCATAGCGCTCGACGAACTCACCCAGGGTCGCCGCCAGCGGCTCCGGCTCTTCGGGGAAGATCGTCTCGCCGTCGGGTCCCTGCAGCGGCAGCCCGGCATTCGGGATGCAGTGCACGGGGAGGGGGCAGTTCTCGCCGAGGAAGCGGATCGCGTCGCGCATGTCCTCGGGCCCGGTCGAGCAGTTAAGGCCGATCACGTCGACGTCGAGCGCCGTCAGGGTCGTCAGCACCGAGCGGATGTCGGTGCCGAGGAGCATCTTGCCGCCGTTGGGGAGGAGGGAGACGCTGCACTGGATCGGCAGCGCCCGGCCGGTCTTGGCGAATGCCTCGCGGGCGCCGAAGATCGCCGCCTTCACCTCGAGGATGTCCTGGGCGGTCTCGATGATGATCAGGTCGGCGCCGCCTTCGACCAGGCCCTCGGCCTGCTCGGCGAAGACCTCGACCAGCTTCCCGAAGGAGATGTCGCCGAGGGTCGGGTCGGTGGAGGCGGGGAGGAACCCGGTCGGGCCGATCGAGCCGGCGACGAAGCGATCGTCTCCGGCCGCCTTGCGGGCGATTTCCGCCGCCTTCGTGTTGATCTCGAGGGTCTGCTCGCCCAGCCCCCACTCGTCGAGCTTCAGCCGTGAGCCCTGGAAGGTGTCGGTCTCGACCACCTCGGCCCCGGCTTCCAGCATCGACGTGTGAACGCCCTCGATCACGTCCGGCCGGTTCAGCACCAGCGCCTCGTGGCATTTCCCCTCGAGCCCGCCGTAGTCCTCCTGCGTCAGCTCGAACTGCTCCAGCGTCGCCCCCATGCCGCCGTCGAAGACGACAACCCGCTCTCTCGTCGCAGCTATGTAGTCACGCTCAGCCATGAACCTAGAGAGGCTACCGGGCGCTCAATCACCGGCAGCGAGCGGTAAGGGGTTCGGTCCTCCCCCCAGCGAATTCGAAGCTGCAATTCACCGAGTCCGCGTGAAGTCGTCGTATAGGCGATCCAGCGCGGACTCGCGAGCGAGCGTCTGCCGGAGCTGGCCTGAAGGAGGAGGGGTGTCGACCCCCCTCCACCGGAACGCTTCGTCCCTAGCGCTTCAGCCCGAGTTTGCGGCGCCAGTCGCGGGCGGTGAAGAAGCGGGCGACCGGGGCGAGCAGGCGGCGGCGGGCCTTGGTGTACGGGTACCAGGTGGGCTCGCGCTTGCCGCCGAAGCGGGTGATCACCAGCGACTCGCTGCGGCAGTACTTCTTGATCCCCGGTTCGCCGTGGCGGAAGCCGATGCCCGACTGCTTCCAACCGCCCATCGGCACGTCCATCGCGAAGTAGTTGATGAGGACGTCGTTGACGTTTACCGCTCCGCACTCGACGCGACGGGCGACCTGCTCGGCGCGCTCGCGCTCGCCGAAGACCGAGCCGCCGAGCCCGTAGCGGCTGTCGTTGGCAAGGTGCACCGCCTCGTCCGCGTTGCGCACCTTCATCACGCCGACGACCGGGCCGAAGGTCTCGTCCCGCATCACCTTCATCGAGTGGTCGACGTCGACCAAGACCGTCGGTTCGAAGTAGTCGCCCGGGCCGTCGACCCGCTTGCCGCCGGCCAGCACCCTGGCGCCGGCGGCGACCGCATCGGCCACGTGCTCTTCGACGACCGCAGTCTGGTTCGGGGACGTCATCGCACCCACGTCCTTGGGGTTGGCGGCGTCGTCGGCTCCCTGGCGCAGTCGCCCTACCTCGGCGGTCAGCTTGGCGACGAACTCGTCGTAGGCCGGCTCCTCGACGTAGATCCGCTCGACCGAGAGGCAGATCTGACCCGAGTTCATCATCCCGCCCCAGGCCGCGGCGTTGGCGGCGCGGTCGACGTCGGCGTCGGAGAGGACGATCATCGGGTCCTTGCCGCCCAGCTCGAGGCTGACCGGGGTCAGGGTCTCGGCTGCCCGTGCCATCACCTTGCGCCCGGTCCGGTCAGAGCCGGTGAACTGCATGAAGTCGACCTCGTCGACGAGGGCGCCGCCGGTCTCGCCGGTTCCGTGCACACAGTCGAAGACGTCGGGGCCGCCGATCTCGCTCTTCCAGGCCTCGACGACCTCCGCGAGGCCGAGGGGGGTGAACTCCGAGGGCTTGATCACGACGGCGCAGCCGGCCTGGAGCGCCGGGATCGCATCACCCAGGGAGAGGATCAGCGGGAAGTTCCAGGGGCTGATGATGCCGACAACCGGATAGGGCCGGTACTGGATGCGCAGCTTCTTCGCAGCCAGGAGCGGGCTGTGGGGGCGGACGCTCTCCTCGCCGATGAAGCCGGCGGCGCGGGTGCCGTAGAAGTTGATCAGGTCGGCGAGGTAGCCGGGCTCGTTCTTGGCGTCGGCGCGGACCTTGCCGGTCTCCCGCTGCATGGTGTCGAGCACGCGGTCTTCGTTGTCGAGCAGCCAGTCGCGCAGTTTGCCCAGCCAGTGGTAGCGACCCTCGATCCCCATCGCCTCCCACTCGGGCTGGTTGAGGCGGACCCGCCGCACGGTAGCGGCGACCTGCTCCGGTGAATCCACCGGCAGGGTGGCGATCAGATCCCCGGTTGCCGGGTTGTGGACCTCGATCGCGTCCGTCTTTACCGCCGTTGCGCTCTCCACCGCTGCTCCCTTCGACCGTTTGGCTGGTCAGCCAAATGTACCCCGACCGGCGTTGGGCGCAACCCTTCAGCCGAGATAGTGAGTGACGAGGAGACCGATCAGGGCGGCGATGAGCGTGTAGGTCAGTTTGTCGAAGCGGCCGTTGAGCCTGCCGAATTCGGCGTCCATTCTTTGGTGGATGTAGGCGATCTCGCCTTTGAGGTCTGAGATCTCACCTTTGACTTCCTTGATTTCGCCCTGAAGACCTCCGCGCGTCGATTCGAGCTCGGTTCGGATCGACCCGATCTCCTCCTTCAACTCGACCCGGATCGACCCGATCTCCTCTTTCAACTCGGCCCGGACGGATCCGATCTCTTCTTTGAACTCAGCCCGGACGAGTCCGATCTCTTCTTTGAGTTCAGCGCGCGTTGACTTGATGTCCTCTTTGAGCTCGACACGCGTGGAGTTGATCTCCGCCTTCAGCTCGGTGCGGGTTGACCTGATCTCGGACTTGACTTCGCGGAAGTCCTCGTCCATGCGCCTCGAGAGGTCATCGAGGCGCTCGTCGGTCCAGGTCTCTCTCACCATCGTCGGCATGATGGCAAGTGTAGACAGAAAACCTCATACGTTTGGCGCGCGGAATGTAAATTCTTCAGCGCGGGACGAGCCGGTAAACCGGCCCTTCCAGCGACGCCACGTAGAGACGACGACGCTGGTCTTCCCCGAACGAGCTGGGGCTCTCGACCCGCGGCCCGAGGACGCGATCTCCGCTGGCCCGTTTCAGGTGCGGGGTCAGCGCTCGCAGCCGTCCCTCGCAGAGGTCGGCATAGACGTATTGGCCCCGCAGCCCCGCCAGGCGCCGGTCGCGGACGACGTAGCCGCCGATGATCGTGCAGCTGCCGCCGCCGCGGCTGCGCCCGTAGACGAAGATCGGTTTCACCGTGCCCCCCGGGTCGGGCGTATCGCCGCTCTCTTCGTCGTACTTGGAGAAGCCCTCGAAGGCGTCCCAGCCGAAGTTGGCCCCGTTGGCCCTCCCGACCGTCAGGTAGTCGAGCTCCTCGAAGCGGTTCTGGCCGACGTCGCCGATCGCGATCCGCGGTTTCCCGCGGGTCGTGTCGAAGGAGAAGCGGAAGGGGTTGCGCAGCCCGTAGCTGTAGATCTCGTCGCGCCCGGGCTTGCCCACGAACGGGTTGCTGGCGGGAATCGAGTAGGGCCGGTCGCCCGATTGCCTCGGGTCGATCCGCAGCAGCTTGCCGAGCAGGATGTCCTTGTTCTGGGCGTTGTTCGGCGGGTCGCCGCCGGAGCCGCCGTCCCCCGTCGCGAAGAAGAGGAGGTTGCCGAGGAACTGCGCCTGGCCGCCGTTGTGGTTGGAGTTTTCGGAGTGGGGGATCTGGATCACCGGGCGGCGCGAGCCGAAGGAGGCGCGCTTCGCGGTGCGGCGGCGGAACTCGTCGATCCGGATGGCCCCCTCGCTGTCGGTGTAATAGACGTAGAAGCGCTTGCTGCGGGCGTAGTCGGGGGGGAAGGCGATCGAGAGCAGGCCTCGCTCACCGCCGTAGCTGACGAGGCCGCGGATGTCGAGGAAGGTCCGCTTGCGGCCCCCCTGCAGCACCATGACCCGGCCCGGCTGCTCGACGACGAAGAGGAGCTTCGGGAATCCCGGCGCCCCGGTCACGTAGACGGGGGCGTCGAAGGAGCCGATCCGCTTCAGCGCGACTCCCCGTTTGGCGCTGGCGGAGGCGCCGTCCGGTGCCGACCGCTCCGATGCCGTCTGACCCGGATCGCTTGCCGAGCCGCAGGCGGGCAAGGCCAGCGTCACCAGTACCGCCAGCAGAGCGGATGCCCTTGAGGCTCTACTTGCCGTTCTCTTTGATCTCAACGATCTCGCCGTCGTCGGTGACTTCGGTTTCCGGCAGCTGGTCGGTGATCTCGGCCGTGAACGAGCCGCCGGGGGCGACGCCGCCGTCGGTCCTCGCCTTCGCGGCGCCGCCGGGGCCCGCGTTGACCTCGTACAGCAGGGTGAACTTCCCGGCTCGGACCGCGCTCAGCTTCCAGACCGCGCGGACCGTCTCCCCGGGCTCGACTTCCCCGAAGCCGAAGGTCTTGCGGTTCGAGGTGGAGGCGCCGCCCGGCTCCGAGGAGCCGGAGAGTCGGGGATAGGTTTCCGCCAGCACCCAGACCGGCCGGTCTGGCTGGGCGAGTTCGGGCTGGGGGTCGTTGACCCCGAACGGGAGCGAAGAGGTGACGCCTCGCTTGCCGGCAATCGTGAAGGTGACGCTCAGCCCCGGCACCGTGCGGTCGCCGGTGTTGCGGATGCCCAGCCGGAGGAGCGAGGTCTGACCCAGCTCCTGCACCGCCGGGAAACGCGCTTCGGTCACTTTGACGGGGAACGTGCCGGTCGGTTCCTCCCGCCCGGAGGAGTCGTCGCCACCGCAGGCACCGATCAGCGCCGCCACCGCCAGCGCGGCTAACCCGGTCGCGATGGCTTGGAGGCGGGCGTTCCGGGAATGTCGTCCGGGCCCCCGCAAAGCGGCCCGAACATAGCACGGGGTTTGGCTGCTTTCGCAGGCATTTCAGGCAGCGGCGAGGGGTTAGCCGGATCTCAACACGGGGCTAACGGTCCGGCCACCCTCATCCCCTAGACTCCTGCGCACCGAGTGGGGCGTTGCGCGCGTGCGGCGCCGGCTCGGATGGAGGAGCAGATGGTCGGATCCGCGGTCAACAGGGCGTTCCTGCCCGCCAAGTCGCTGTTCGAACAGGTGGGGGAGATGATGATCCTCACCGCTCGGACCATCGTCTCCGCGGTGAAGCCCCCGTATCCCTACGGCGAGGAGTTCATCGGCCAGTTCCTCTTCGCCCTGCAGCTCTGCTGGTTCCCGCTGCTGGTCTCCACGGTCGCCTTCGGCTTCGGCGCCCCCGGGTTGCAGGCTGCCAACTTCCTCTCGCTCTTCGGCGCCCTCGACCGCCTCGGCGGCTTCTTCGTCCTCGCCTCGATCCGCGAGTTCGCGCCGTTCGTGACCGCGGTCGTCGTCGCCGGCGTCGCCGGCACCGCGATCACCGCCGATCTGGGGGCCCGGAAGATCCGCGAGGAGCTCGACGCCCTGCAGGTGCTGGGCGTCGACCCGATCAAGAACCTGGTCGTGCCGCGCTTCCTGGCCCTGATGCTGATCACCGGCCTGCTCGACATCTACGCGCTGGTCTTCGGGATCAGCGGCGGCATCCTCACCGAGATCCTCTACCACCAGCCCCTCGGCGGCTTCTTCGCCACGCTCTTCTCCAACGCCTCGATCACCGACCTCGCCGGCTCGGTGATCAAGTGCACCCTGTTCGGAGCGATCATCGCCGTCGTCTGCTCCTACAAAGGGATGACGGCCTCCGGCGGCGCCGCCGGCGTCGGCCGCGCCGTCAACGAGGCGGTGGTGATCTCGTTCATGGGGGTCTTCGCCTTCAACTACGTCTACACCCAGACGATGCTCGCGACCAACCCGGAGCTGCAGACGATCCGATGAACGCCTGGCTCGAAGTCCCGCGCGGCTGGCTCGACTCGCTCGGGGAGATCGCCCGCTTCGGCTCCCGCGTCGCCGGCCTCGTCTACTCCGGCCGCGTCCTGCGCTTCTTCGGCGAGAGCCTGCGCCAGGCCGGGATCCTGATCCTCGGCTCGGCCCTGATCATCTGGGGTCTCGTCTTCGTCCTCGGCCTGCAGTGCGGGATCGAGGGGGCCTACCTGCTGCGCGCCCAGGGCGCGCCCGCCTACGCCGGCGTCTTCTCCGCCTGGTGCGACCTGCGCGAGATCATGCCCTACGCCTTCGGCTACATGCTCGCGGCCAAGGTCGGGACCGGGATCGTCGCCGAGCTGGGGGCGATGCGGATCTCCGACGAGATCGACGCCCTCGAGGTGATGGGGGTGCCGCCGGTCACCTTCCTCTGCGCCACGCGCCTGCTCGCCGCCTGGATCGCCTTCCCGTTCATGTACCTGGTCGGGATCGGGATCATGTACCTGGCCAGCTACCTCGCCGTCGTCGAGCAGATCGGCGACGTCTCCTCCGGCGGCTACCTGCTGATCTTCTGGATGTTCCAGAACCCGCCCGACCTGATCTTCAGCCTGATCAAGGGAATGTTCATGGCGACGGCGATCGTGCTGGTCGGGTGCTACTACGGCTACACGGCTTCGGGCGGGCCCGTCGGGGTGGGGACCGCGACCGCGAAGTCGATGGTCCTCAACATCGTCTTAGTCCACATCATCGGGATGCTCGGAACCCTGGTCTTCTGGGGAGCCAACCCACGCGCGCCAATAGGAGGCTGAGGTGTCGATCGACGACGACATTCGCAAAGAAGAGAAGTCCATGGAGGAAGGCCCCTACGTGAGCGAGGACGGCGCCGTGATGGGCCGCGACTTCGTCATCCCCGGGGTCGACCCCGGGGAGCACGATCCCTACAAATTCCACACCGGGGTGAAGCGCGACCACGGCGGCGAGGACGCGATCGAGATCATCGACCTGGTCAAGCAGTTCGGCCGGGCCCGCATCCTCAACGGCCTCAACCTCGGGCTGCCGGAGGACCAGGTCTCGATGGTGCTGGGCCCCTCGGGAACCGGCAAGAGCGTGCTGATCAAGCACATCGTCGGCCTGCTCTACCCGGACTCCGGCGACGTGCTCGTGCACGGGGAGTCGATCCCGAACATGACCGACGACGAACTCTTCGAGGTGCGGAAAAAGTTCGGCCTGCTGTTCCAGGACGGCGCCCTCTTCGGCTCGATGAACATCTACGACAACGTCGCCTTCCCGCTGCGGCAGCACACCGACAAAGGCGAGGAAGAGATCGGCGAGATCGTCAACCGGCGGCTCAAAGAGGTCGGCCTCAGCGAGGCCACCTACAAGATGCCGAACGAGCTCTCGGGCGGGATGCGCAAGCGCGCCGGCTTCGCCCGGGCGCTGGTGCTGGAACCGGCGATCGTGATGTTCGACGAGCCCGACTCGGGCCTCGACCCGGTCCGCACGGCGCTGCTCTGCGAGCTGATCCGCGAGGTCCATGCCGAGAACGGCGGCTGCTACCTGGTGATCAGCCACGACCTCGGCACCGCGCGGCGGATCGCCGACTTCATCGCCGTCCTGTGGAGCGGCAAGATCGTCGAGTCGGGCCCCAAAGAGGAGCTGTTCGACTCGAGCAACCCGTTCGTCAGCCAGTTCCTCAACGCTGACGTCAGCGGGCCGCTCTCGATGGACTGAGGTTGGGCGCCGGAAGCTGGTTCGGGCGCGTCGCGGCCTGGGCGGCCAGGCGGGCGCGGCTGGTCGTCGCCGTCAGCGCTGCCGTCGCGGTCGCCTGCGCGGTCGGGGCGACCCAGATCTCCACCGACGCCGGCGTCGACACCCTCGTCGATTCCGACTCGGCGACCTATCGGGCGACCCAGCAGGTCCGGGAGCGGTTCGGCGAAGAACCGGTGGTCGTCCTCGCCAAGGGGGAACTGCCCCAGCTGGTCCTCACCGACAACCTCTTCAGGCTGCTGAGGCTGGAGGGCTGCCTCTCCGGCAAGGTTCCCGAGGGCGCGAAGCCGATTCCCGGCCCATGCGCGGAACTCGCCGAGCTCGGCGCCGTCGAGTTCCTCACCGGCCCCGCCACCTTCCTCAACGAGTCGGTCGTGCAGATCGACAACCAGCTGCGGCGCCTGGCCGAAAACGTTCCCGCCGAGCGGTTCCGCGAATACCTGCTCGCGGTGGCGACCAGATACGGCATCACCAGCGCGCCGAGCATCACCAACGAAGAGTTCGTCGCCACCGTCGTCTTCGACTTCGCCCGACCTCGCGGCACCCCCAAGGCGCGCCTGGCCTACCTCTTCCCGAACGCGAAATCGGCACAGATCGTGATCCGGCTCAGGCCGGACCTGAGCGAGGCCGAGCGCAGGCGCGCGATCGATCTGATCGAGGCTGCCGTCGACGACACGACCCCGCGTAAAGCCTGCAAACAGGAAGGCGAACCGGCGCCGTGCTTCGAGCTCGAGGGCGGCAGCTACGTCGTCTCCGGCGCCCCGGTAGTGATCGACGGGGTCGCCGATGCCCTCGAGGACGCCCTCCTCGTCCTCTTCGCGATCGCCGTCGCGGTGATGGCGGCGGTCCTCTTCCTGGTCTTCCGTTCCCGCTGGCCGCTTCTGCCGCTGGCAATCGCCCTCGCGGCCGCCGGCATCACCTTTGGCCTACTTGCCCTCGTCGGCGGCAGTCTCACCATGGCTTCGATCGCTGCCCTCCCGATCCTGATCGGCTTGGCCGTCGACTACGCGATCCAGTTCCAGGCCCGCTTCGATGAGACCGGATCAGTGGAGAAATCGGCGTCCTCGGGTGGACCCACTATCGCCGCGGCATGCCTTGCCACGGCGGTTGGCTTCCTAGCACTCCAGCTGTCCCCGATTCCGATGGTCCGCGAATTCGGCTGGGTGCTCATTCTCGGTATTGCGGTTGGCTTCGTGCTTGCGCTGCTCGTCGGGTCTGCGGCGCTGAGCTGGAGGGCGCGTCTCGGGCGGGTCCTGTCACGGGGGGCGGACACCCGTGCTCTACAAACTGACTGCGCGCGGGTGTCCGCCCCCCGCGCCACCCGCCCGCCGGAGCGTCTCCTGGGCATAGCGATCAAGAGCCCGGCGGCGGTCCTAGCGGTAGGCGTCGGCCTGGCGATCATGGGATGGGCGGCGGGAACCAAGGTCGAGACGGTGTCGGATATCCGTGAGTTGGCGCCGCAGAACATCGCAGCAGTCGAAGGGCTGAACGAGCTGCAGGAGACCACGGGTGTGTCTGGTGAGCTCGACGTGCTCATCAAGGCGCCGGACTTGACGGACCCTGCGACGGTCGAATGGATGGCTGGGTTCAAGCAGCGGGTGCTGGAGAGCAGCGGGTTCAGTGGTGAAAACCCGAGCTGTCTGGATGCAGATGTCTGCACTGGACCGGCGTTGTCGGACTTCCTGATGCGGGGGGGAGAGAGGCCCACGGCCGAGCGCATCGATGCGACCCTCGGAGCCCTGTCGTCGTATGCGCTGCGGCAGGTGGCGCCGTTGGATCCTGAGACGGGGGAAGTCGGGAACGAGGCGTTGATCTCGTTCGGGATCAGGGCGCAGGACCTGGAGGATCAGCAGGAGCTGGTGGAGCGGGTGCGGGAGCAGATCGGCGAGCCTCCGCCCGGGGTGGAGGTGGAGCTGGCGGGGCTTTCGGTGATCGCGGCGGAATCCGCATCTGACCTTTCCAGCAGTCGGTACTGGCTGACCCTGGCGGGGATCTTGGCCGTGGGGCTGGCGCTGCTGGCGATCTACCGGTCCTGGCGCCGAGCGCTCGTTCCGTTGGTGCCCACCGTGCTGGCTACCGGGTGGGCGTCGCTGCTGCTGTGGGTCACCGGCATTCCGCTCAACCCGATGTCGGCGGCGTTGGGGGCGCTGACGATTGCGATCGCTACCGAGTTCGGGGTGCTGCTGGTCGGGCGTTTCCATGAGGAGCGGGGTGGCGGAGCGGGGGTCGAGGAGGCCCTCCAGGGCGCCTACGCCAAGACTGGCGCCGCGGTGCTGGCGTCGGGGGTCACCGCGATCGCCGGCTTCGCGGTCCTGATCGCGAGCGACGTCCGGATGCTGCGGGACTTCGGCTTCGTCACCGTGGTCGACCTCACCGCGGCGCTGGTGGGGGTCCTGCTGGTCCTCCCGGCGACCCTCCTCCTGCTGGAGCGCCGATGAGGGACCGCTACTCGGTCGTGGTCGGGCTTCTCTTCCTCGTGGTGATCGTCATCGCGACGGTCAGCACGCTCGGCGGCGAGGGGGGGAAGACGCTGGGGCTCGACCGGCTGCCGCAGCGGTGGCCGCTGCCGGCCTTTGCGGTGCCGGCGGGAGAGAGCCGGCTGGAGGGCGATGCGAACGTCGCCCAGGACGACTGCGAGACCTCCGCCATCCCCTGCCCCGAGGACAGCCGGAGGACCCCCGCCTGCCGGGTCGACCTCGCCGATGCGATCCGGATCTGCGACTTCTTCGACCGCCCGCTGGTGATCTCGTTCTGGTTCGGCGAAGACGGCGGCTGCGTCGAGCAGCAAGACGTGGTGGAGCGCGTCCATCGGCGCTACCGTGGACGGGTGGGTTTCCTCTCGCTGGACATCCGTGGCGATCGCGACACCCTCCGCGACCTGATCGGCGAGCGGGGCTGGACGATGCCGGTCGGACACGATCGCGACGGCGCCGTCGCCAGCCTCTACGGCGTCGGCGGCTGTCCGACCTTCGCTTACGCCTTTCCCGGGGGGACGCTGGAGAGCGCGAGCATCGGCGAGCTCACGGTGGGGGAGCTGAGCGACCGGGTGGATCGTCTGCTGGCCTCGACCGCCGAGGCGGAAGGCGACTGAGATGACCGCCGGCCCCGCCAGCCAGCGGATGGGTTGGGTTCCGGCGCCGCAGCAGGGTTGGGTCGCACCGCACATCGCCTCGGAGTTCCCGGGGCTGGGGATCGCCTGGGTCGAGGTCGACGCCAAACCCGGCAAGAGCCCCGAGCCGGTGCGACGGCGGCTGCGCGACCTCTCCGACCGCACCTACGGCTCGCAGGCGATCCGCCTGCGGGAACGGCCGATCCCGTGGGCCTACCGCGTCTTCTACCGGCAGATCGGCCTCGACCCCGACCGCACCCGCACGCCGGTCGAGCAGCTGACGCTCGATCGCCTCCATGACGGCGGCTTCCGCAGCCACGGGCTGCCGGCCGATGCGCTCAACATCGCGATCGTCGAGACCGGCGTGGCGCTGCGCGCCTTCGACGCCGACCGCATCGAGGGCAGGCTCTGCATCCGCGACTCGGCGCCGGGCGAGTCGCTGGCCGGGCAGTCCGCGGAGCTGGCCAAAGGGACCTTGACGATCGCCGACGACGCGCGGCCGGTCGGCCTCCTCTTCGGCCCCACCGGGGCGGGTTACGGGATCGAGCGGGCGAGCCGCCGGATCGCGGTCGCCGCCGTTCAGGTCAAGGGGGTGCCGCAGATCGCCGTCGAGGAGGCGCTGTGGATGGCCGCGGCAACGCTGGAGGCGGCCTGACCTACACTTTTATCCATGCCCGCTCTGCTGAGACAGGACAAGCTCCCCGGGCTTCCACGCGAGGCTGACGAGCGCGACGCGCGGTTGCAGCTGCGCCGGCAGATCGCGCGCCTGGAGAGCGAGCTGGCGGGCCTCTTCGCCGAGGCCTTCGGCCATACCGAGGTCCCCCACCGGATCGATGCCGTCGCGGCCGCGCCGCGGGTTCTCGACCTCGGCGAGCTCGAGGCGGTTCGCGACAGCCTCGTCGCCCGGATCGCCGAGGCGCGCCTCGCCGTCGAGGAGCGTCGAAGGGTCGAGGCGGACAACCACGAGCTCGTCCGGAAGATGCTCGCCGCGCCGCAGGATTACAAGTGGGTGCGGGTCTCGAGGGAGGACCTCGGGCTCCATGGCTGCGGGCACTGGCACTCGCGGCCACGCCTGGGCCCGATCGGGATGCTGATGGGCTGGTGGCGGGTCAAGATCTCCTCCGGATGTCCGTTAGCCGGGCGGCTCGCGGCCGCCAGAGCAAGAAGTCCGAGCCCACCAGGCGAGTCTCCGCGCCCGACGAGCGCCCGCCCGCTCCCTGGGGCGCGGCCCCGCTTGCCGAGCTGGTGATCCTCGCCGGGATCGTCGCACTCGCGATCGGCGTGATCGGCGGCAACCCCACGGCGATCGGCGTCGGCGTCGCCCTCGCCGGTCTCGGCGGCCTGGAGGTGGCGATCCGCGAGCACTTCGCCGGCTACCGCTCCCACACCACCCTGCTCGCCGGAGCGGCCTTCGTCCTCACCACCGGCCTCGTCTTCTACGCAGCCGACCAGATCCTCGCCGTGGCCCTGGCCGCCGGCGCCGTCGTCTTCGCCGTCACCTTCTACCTGGCCCGCCGCGCATTCCAACGAGCCTCCGGCGGCCTCAGCTACCGGATCGGTGGAATGCGCGGCTGACCCCTGCCTTGGTCTCCGACCTCAGGCGACTACGGGTTCCCGTCCAGCCGACCGATTAGCCAGCTCGGTGGCAAGCAGGCGTCGCTGGCGCGAGGTGAGCGTCCCCAGTTGCTTGTTCTCGTTCAGCGAGAGGGGCATGAGGAACTTGCGGGCCCGGGTCCGGCCCCAGCGCCGCTGGCTGGTCAGCAGCTCGGCGATGGTCATGCTCTCGGTCTCCCACGGGCAGTCGCGAACCACCTCCGCGGCATCCATGTCTCCACGCGCGATTGCGCGCTTCAGCTCCGCACGCGCCAGGCGCACCATGTTGGCCCTTTCCAGCGCCCTCATGTGCTGCGGCGCCTCTGCAGAGGCTGAGATGGTCGATGGTGGTGCCGTTGAGGCAGCTTCCATTGGACTCCTCCCTTCAAGGAATCGGTTTGCTGGGTATGTCGCATCCGGCCGGGGACCATCCCCCGAGACCATGGTCCTGCCGGACCGACTCTCTCTTCCCGAACGCCCCGCCTGGGTCGTTTCGGCGAGGAGGCCAAGCTACGTCTTCCGGGTACCGCCCGTCAACCCGCCCTCACCATAATTCCGTCCGGTCCATTCGCTAAGAGCAACAATTTCGACACATCTCCGCCCTTGTCCAAATCCGGACAAGCCGGAAACTCACCCCCCCGGGGGATGTCAAGAAGTTGTGACCAAAAAACTTAAGTGCGGGGGAGTTCCGGGAATTTCTCGACGACCCGCTCGATCGTCGCCAGCGCCTTGTCGAGGTGCTCGCGCTCGTGGGTCGCCATCAGGCTCGTCCGCAGCAGGGCGCCGCCGGGGGGGACCGCAGGGTGGATGGCGACGTTGGTGTAGACGCCGGCGTCGAACAGCGCCTTCCAGAGCAGGACCGCCTGCCAATCGTCGCCGACGACCACCGGCACGACCGGCGTGGTCGCCACCGTCCCGTCGGGCAGGGTGCCGGGCTCGACCACCCTCAGGCCGAGGCCGCGCAGCCCCTCGCGCAGGTACTCGGCGTTGGCGAGCAGCGTGCCGAACAGGCTCGGGCCCTCGGATCGGATCACGCGCAGCGCCGCCAGCGCCGCGCCGACCGCCGCCGGCACGGCCGAGGCGCTGAAGATGAAGGATCGGGAGGAGATCCGCAGATACTCGATCACG
>DASUQZ010000084.1:0-4136 GCA_036280335.1 Solirubrobacterales bacterium | reverse complement strand
GGTTGCGGACGCTGCTCATGAGTAGTAGAGCTCCTCCACGGCTGCCCTGACCCTAGCCGGGTCGATGATCTGACCGGTGCGGGGCTGGCCCGGCTCGGAGAGAAGAACGAAGCCGACCCCGGCGGCGGTGCGCTTCTTGTCGCGCTGGAGAGCGTCGAGCACGTCGTCGAGGGCGATCGCGGGGTCGAGGGCGACCGGCAGGCCGTGACGGCGGAGGATCTCCTCGCACTCGTCGCGCAGCCCCGGCGCCTCTGAGAGCCGCAGCGCCGCCAGCAGGCCGATCGAGATCGCCTCCCCGTGGCGGTAGCGGCTGTAGTCGCTTGCCGCCTCGATCGCGTGGCCGACGGTGTGGCCGAGGTTGAGGACGTTGCGCAACCCCGCGTCGCGCTCGTCGGCCGCGACGATCGCGCACTTGTAGCGCGCGCAGGCGAAGACGACGTCGTCGAGGTCGTCGGGGTCGAGGGTCTCGATCGACCTCACCCGCTCCCAGAGCGCGCCGCCCGCCAGCAGGCCCGTCTTCAGGGCCTCGACGAAGCCCGCCGCCAGCTCCTCCCGCGGCAGCGATCCGAGCGTGCCGGTGTCGGCGATCACCGCCGTCGGCAGCTGGTAGGCCCCGGCGTAGTTCTTGCCCTCCGGGAGGTCGACGCCGGTCTTGCCGCCATAGGCGGAATCGACCTGGGCTACCAGCGTGGTCGGGACGTGGACCACCGGGACCCCGCGCTGGTAGAGGTGCGCGCAGAAGCCGACGAGATCGCCGACCACTCCGCCGCCGAGGGCGATCAGGTGGTCCTGGCGGGTCATCTCGTCCTGTGCGAGCTCGCGAAGGACCCGCTCCGCCGTGGCCATCGTCTTCGCCTCCTCACCAGGCTCGATCTCGACCGTCGCGGCAAGCGGCTCCAGGCGCGGCGCGAAGAGCGGCGCGACGTTGCGATCGCTGACGAGGAAGCGGCGGCTCTCCAGCGGCCACCAGCCGGTCGCGAGCAGGCTGGGCCCGACCATCACCGGGTAGTCCCCCGAGGCGCTCGACGCCCACAGCAGCTTCGTCCCCTTCGGCATCTCCCCCAGCGCACGCAGCGCCGGCAGCGCCCGCTCGACAACCGCGGCGTCGGCCATCGGCACCACCGCGTCGGCCAGCTCTTCGTAGAGCGGCAGGCGCTCGGCCAGCAGCCGCTCGACGTCGGCTTCGCTCGTCGCCAGCGGCCGCTCCGTTCCCTCGATCCGGCGCCAAGCCTCCGCCGCGTCGATCTCCAGCCAGACGACCACGTGCCGCTCGAGCGCCTCGCGCACCCGCTCGGAGAGGACGCTGCCGCCGCCGAGGGCGATCGCCTCTTCGTCGGCCTCCTCCAGTAGGGCGCCCACCACCTCCGCCTCGCGGGCCCGGAACGCCTCCTCGCCGTCCTCCTCGAAGGCCTGGCGGATCGGCTTGCCGAGCTCGCGTTCCATCAGCTCGTCGATCTCGGTCGTCTCCATCCCCGCCTCGCGGGCGGCCGCGAGCGCGGTGCTCTTGCCGGCCCCCATGAAGCCGATGAAGACGATCGCCGGCCCGCCCACGGCTTCAGCCCCGGAAGTCGATGCGCCGCTTGTAGTGCTCCAGCGCCGCGAGCACGTCGTCGATGTGGTCGCCGCCGAACTTCTCGCGGTAGGCGCGGGCCAGCGTCAGCGCCACCATCGCCTCGGCGACGATCGCGGCGGCGGGGACCACCGTGGAGTCGGTGCGCTCGCGCAGGGCCTGCGCCGGCTCCTTCGTCTCGGTGTCGACCGAGCGCAGCGGCTTGGTCAGGGTCGAGATCGGCTTGATCGCCGCCCGCACCGAGAGCGGCAGGCCGTTGGTCATCCCGCCCTCGAGGCCGCCGGCGTGGTTGGTCTGGCGGTAGTAGCCGCGCTCTTCGGACCAGAAGATCTCGTCGTGGGCCTCCGAGCCGGGGCGCCCGGCGACGTCCCAGGCTTCGCCGATCGCCACCCCCTTGATCGACTGGATCGAGGCGACGGCGCCGGCCAGGCGCCCGTCGAGGCGGTCTTCCCAGGAGATGTGGGAGCCGATCCCGGGCACCAGCCCGAAGACCAGGACCTCGAAGCTGCCGCCGAGGCTCTCGTTCGCCTTGCGCAGGCGGTTGATCTCCTCGACCATCGCCTTGCTCGCCTCCGGGTCGAGGCAGCGGACCGGGTCCTCGTCGACGTTCGCGAAGTCCTCCGGCTTCAGGTCCGGGCGCTCCTGCGCGCGCACCGAGGCGATCTGCAGGACGTGGCTGTGGATCTCGACGCCGAGCTCGGCCAGGAAGCCGCGGGCGACCGTGCCGGCCGCGACGCGGGCTGCGGTCTCGCGCGCGCTCGCCCGCTCGAGGATGTTGCGGATGTCGCTGTGGCCGTATTTCTGGGCGCCGACCAGGTCGGCGTGGCCCGGCCGCGGCAGGTGCACCTCTTCGGGCTCGAAGCCCTCGACCGGCCAGGGATTCATCCGCTCCTCCCAGTTGGCGTAGTCGCGGTTGGCGACCAGGAGGGCGATCGGGCTGCCGAGGGTGCGGCCGTGGCGGACGCCGGAGCGGACCTCGACGGTGTCGGTCTCGATCTTCATCCGCCCGCCGCGGCCGTGGCCGAGCTGGCGCCGCGCCATGTCGCGGTCGAGCGCCTCGCGGTCGAGCTCGAGGCCCGCCGGCATGCCCTCGACGATCGCCACGAGCCCCGGCCCGTGCGACTCCCCCGCGGTGGTGAAACGGAACGTCGTCATCTCGCCAAGGCTATCGGCGGGACGGGTGGCGAGTTTCGGTGGCCATCAGCCCCACTACTAGCCACTCGCGGCGGCCGCCCGCATCACGTCGAGGTCCGGCTGGCGCCCGGTCCAGATTTCGAGCGAGCGGGCACCCTGCTGGACCAGGATCTCGAGGCCGTCGACGGTGGCGGCGCCCGCCCGCTCCGCCGCGGCCAGCAGCGGGCTGCGGCGCTCGCCGTAGACCATGTCGACGACCGTGTGGCTGTCGGCGAAGCGGTCAGGCGTCAGCGGCAGGTGCTCGAACGGGTCCTCGCCCGCGAGGCCGGCGGCGCTGGTGTTGACGATCAGGTCGTAGCTCTCCTGCTCGGGCTCGGCCACGGGCGTCCCCCCCAGCTCGGCGCAGATCGACTCGGCCCGCTCGGCGGTCCGGTTCCAGACCTCCACGCTCGCGCCTTCCCAGAGCAGCGCCCACAGCGCGGCCCGCGCCGCGCCGCCCGCGCCCAGCAGCAGCACCCGCCGCCCGCGCGGCGGGTCCGGCAGCGAGGCGAGCAGGCCGTCGGCGTCGGTGTTGTGGGCCTCGATGCCCCCCGCAGCGAAGACGAGCGTGTTGGCGGCGCCGATTTCCCGCGAGGCTTCGCTCGCATCGTCGGCCAACCTCAGCGCCGCCTCCTTGTGGGGAACCGTGGCGTTGACGCCGGCGTAGCCGACCGAGGCCAGCTCCCGGACCGTCATCTCGAAGGCATCGGGCGCGCAGTCGATCGCCTGGTATCTCCAGTCGCCGAGGCCGAGGTGCCGCAGCGCGGCGTTCTGCATCGCCGGCGAGCGCGAGTGGGAGACCGGGTGGCCGAGCACCGCCAGACGTGGCACGGGCTATTCCTCGCAGGTGTCCGGCGAGTTGCCGCCGGCCGCTTCGCGTGCGGAGTTGTAGGCGTCGACCGCCCGTTCGAATTCGGCTTCGGTCTCGGCGAAGGTGAGCTTGCCGCAGGCTCCCGGCGTCGTCACGTAGAAGAGGTGGTCGGTTTTCGCCGGGTGCGCCGCCGCCTCGATCGAGGCCAGGCCGGGGTTGGCGATCGGTCCCGGCGGCAGGCCGGCGTTGGTGCGGCTGTTGTAGGGGGAGTCGATCGCCAGTTCCGATTCGGTCAGCGGCTCGGTGTAGTTGTCGGTGGCGAAGCGGATAGTCGCGTCGATCCCCAGCGGCATCCCTTCCCGCAGCCGGTTGTAGATGACGGCGGCGACCAGCTTGCGCTGGCTGTCGACCCCCGCCTCCTCCTCGATCATCGAGGCGATCGTGACCACGTCGAAGATCGTCAGGTTTTTCGACCTGGCGTAGCTCATGTCGACGGTCTTGATCTGCCGTCGGAAGTCTTCGAGCTGCAGCTGGACGAGGTCCTCGACCGGCGCGTTCGGCTTCAGTTCGAAGGTGTTGGGA
>DASUQZ010000083.1:0-5107 GCA_036280335.1 Solirubrobacterales bacterium | reverse complement strand
GGCGATCATCCAGGACGTCCTCCAGGGGACGGGCGTCGACGTCGAGATCGACCCGGATCGGCGCACGGCGATCCGGCGGGCGATCGGCCTCGCTGGGCCCGGAGACGTCGTCGTCATCGCCGGCAAGGGCCACGAGCAGGGCCAGGAGTTCGAGGACGGCCGCAAGATCCCCTTCGACGATCGCGAGGTCGCCCGCGAGGAGCTCCGCAGGCTGGGCAGCCCGGCGTGAGGCTCTCGCCGCAGGAGATAGCCGCCGCGCTCGGCGCCGAGGTGGTCGCCGAGGGGGAGGACGAGTCCCCGCGCCGGGCCGTCATCGATTCGAGCCAGGCGGGCCCCGGCGACCTCTTCTTCGGCCTCAAGGGCGAGCGCCGCGACGGCGGCGAATTCGCCCCGGCCGCGATCGAAGCCGGCGCCTGGGGCGTCGTCATCGGGAAAAAGGTCCGCCGGACCTTTTCGCCGGATAGCGGTTCAAAAGTCCGGCGGACCTTTTCGCCGGATAGCGACTCAAAGGTCCGGCGGACCGGATGGGTTTTCGTCGTCGAGGACCCGCTGGCGGCGATGCAGGCGCTGGCGCGGGAGTGGCGGCGGGCGCTCGGTGCCCGGGTCCTCGGCGTCACCGGCTCGGTCGGCAAGACCTCGGTCAAGGACATCTCCCGGGCGCTGCTGCCGGGCAGGGTCCACGCCAACCGCGAGAACCTCAATACCGAGATCGGGCTGCCGCTGACGATCCTCGAAGCGCCCGACGACACCGAGACGCTCGTGCTCGAGATGGCGATGCGGGGGCGGGGACAGATCGCCGAGCTGGCGGCGATCGCCGAGCCCGAGGTGGCGATGATCACCAACGTCGGCCCGGTCCACGTCGAGCTGCTCGGCTCCGTCGAGGCGATCGCGGCGGCGAAGGCGGAGATCCTCGACGACCTGCCACCGGGAGGAACGGCGGTGGCACCCGTCGACGCGGGCGAGCTGGAGCCGCACCTGGAGCCGATCGCCGCGCAGCTGCGCTTCGGCCCCGGCGGCGACGTCGAGGCGACCGAGGTGCGGATCGACGAGGGGGTCACCGAAGCCCTCGTCAGGACCCCGCTCGGTGAGCAGCGCTTCCACTTCCCCTTCACCGAGGCGCACAACCTCACCAACGCGCTGGCCGCGATCGCCGCCGGGGTCGCCTTCGGCGCCGACCTCGCCGGGATGGCCGACCGCGCTGCGAGCATAGGATTCTCCCGCTTCCGCGGAGAGCGACTGGAGCTCCCGGACGGAATCGTCCTCGTGAACGACTGCTACAACGCCAACCCGGTGTCGATGCGCGCGGCGCTCGACCACCTCGCCGGCCTCGACGCGCCGCGGGCGGTCGCCGTGCTCGGCGAGATGGGCGAGCTCGGTCCCGGCTCGGCCGGCTACCACCGCGAGGTCGGCGAGCACGCCCGGGCCGCCGGGATCGACCTGGTGATCGGGGTCGGGCTGCCGGCCCGCGACTACGGCCCCGACGAGCTCGTCGCTGACCCGGCCGAGGCCGCCGAGCTGCTGGCGGCGAAACTGGAGCCCGGCGACGCGGTGCTGGTCAAGGGCTCGCGCTCCGCCGGCCTGGAGACCGTCGCCGAGCAGCTGGTGGAGCTCGTCTGATGGAGGCCGGCCGTGGGTGAAGTGCTGATCGCGGGGATGGCGGCGATGCTGATCTGCATCTTCCTCGGTCCCAAGTTCATCGAATACCTGCGGGTGAAGGAGTTCGGGCAGCACATCCGCGAGGACGGTCCGCAGGAGCACCACACGAAGGCCGGGACGCCGACGATGGGCGGGCTGATCGTCTTCGCCTCGATCTGCGTGCCCTTCCTCGTCCTCTCCGACCGCGACCCGCAGAGCATGGCTGTCTTCGGGGTGGCGATGGGCTGCGCCGCGCTCGGCTTCGCCGACGACTACATCAAGATCATCAAACGCCGCTCGCTCGGGCTCGCCGGCCGCTGGAAGCTGCTCGGCCAGCTGCTCCTTGCGCTGGCGCTGTGGTGGGTGGCGCGCCATGAGGTGGGCCTGGAGCCGACGGTCTACTTCCGGATCGGCGATGGCAGCATCGACCTCGGCCCGGTCCTCTACTTCGTCCTGGTCTTCCTCGTCATCGCCGGAACCTCAAACGGGGTCAACCTCACCGACGGCCTCGACGGCCTCGCCGCCGGCTCCTGCGCGATCGTCCTCCTCGCCTACACGGCGATCTCCTTCATCTCCAACGGGCAGCAGGACCTGGCGCTGCTCTCGGCCTGCCTGGTCGGCGCCTGCATCGGCTTCCTCTGGTTCAACGCCTTCCCGGCCTCGATCTTCATGGGGGACACCGGCTCGCTCGGGCTCGGCGGCGCGATCGGGGCGCTCGCGGTGATGACCCAGACCGAGGTCCTGCTGATCATCATCGGCGGCATCTTCGTGATCGAGGCCCTCTCGGTCCTGCTCCAGGTCTTCGCCTTCAAGACCTTCCGCCGCCGCGTCCTGCTGATGGCCCCCCTGCACCACCACTTCGAGATGATGGCCTGGTCGGAGACGAAGATCATGCTCCGCTTCTGGATCATCGCCGCCGTCTGCTCCGGCATCGGCTTCACGCTCTACCAGCAGTCGATCGGCAGCTGAGGCGCCGGACAGGCAACCGGGTCAGGCGAACGGAACCCGGATCTCGACCAGGTCCTCCAGGAATCTGAAGTCCTTCGAGTTCGTCGTCAGGAGCACGGCTTCGTGTGCCATCGCCGTCGCGGCGATCGCGAGATCTGCCGTTCGAGGGCGAGGATTCCGCCCGCCGTCGGCTACCGCAGCTTGTATCTGACCCAGGGCCCTGGCCACCCGCTCGTCAAGGGGAAGCGCGTCGAAGCTTGCCTCGACGAGTCCAAGGCGGGCGGTGCGGCGTGCGCGCTCCCGCGGATCCGCGGTGGCGAGAACGCCGAAATGAAGCTCCGCAAGCGACATCGCGCTGATCGCCGCTTCGATGCCCGGCGGCAGTGGCTGTTCCCCGATCAGGATCGAGGTGTCGAGGACCGCCTTCATTTCTGTTCCGCCCATGGGTCCCGCAGCTCTATGTCGAAGCCCTCCAGGTCACGTGCCAGGCTCTCGTCGACCGGGAGCTTCCAGAGCTCGTCGAGGCGGGCGCTGGACACCCACTGCCGAGTGCCTTCCAGCGGGCTCAGCTCGGCAACCGGCCGCCCCGAGACGGTGATCGTGAAAATCTCGCCGGCCTCGGCGCGGCGCAATATCTCCCCGATGCTGTTCCTCAGCTGTTTCTGCGGAATCTCCGGCATCGGCGACAGGGTAGCAATAGTGCTACCTGGAACTGGACAGGGGTATCCGGGGCGCTCGCGAAGCTGTGGCATGTGTCCCTAAGGGTTCCGGCCAAGGAAATTCGCCCCCCCCTGCCCCAGGGGCCGTTTCTGGTCGTCGGCCTCGCTCGCTCGGGCCAGGCCGCGGCGCGGATGCTGGCGGCGCGGGGGGAGCGGGTGCGGGCGGTGGATGCCGGCCAGCCGGAGGGGGCGGCAGGGCTGGAAGGTGCGGGCGTCGAAGTCTTTCTGGATACGGATGGATTGGCGCAGCTCGAGGGAACGCGGACCGTCGTCAAGAGCCCGGGTGTTCCCCGGGAGGCTGCGGTGATCGCTGCGGCGCTGGAGCGGGGCGTCGAGGTGGTGGGGGAGGTCGAGCTCGCCTGGCGGGCGCTGCCGAACCGCTTCGTTGCGGTGACCGGGACCAACGGCAAGACCACCACGGTCGAGCTGATCGCCCACCTCTACCGCAACGCCGGCGAGCCGGTGGCCGCGGCGGGCAACGTCGGCACCGCGCTCTCCGAGCTGGTCGGGGAGGTCGACGGCGAGACCACCGTCGTCTGCGAGTGCTCCAGCTTCCAGCTCGAGGACACCGTCGCCTTCGCCCCCGAGTGCGCGGTCTTCCTCAACCTCGCCCCCGACCACCTCGACCGCCACGCCGACCTCGAGTCCTACCTGGCGGCGAAGCTGCGGATCTTCGCCAACCAGGGCAATGACGACGTCGCCGTCTACAACGCCGACGACCCCTTCCTCGCCGGCACCGACCTCGGCGGCTGCGCCCGGCGCATCGCCTTCTGCCGCGGCGCCGCCCCCGATTGCGAGGTGGCCGTGGCCGAGGGGACGATCTTCTACGACGGCGAGCCGCTGCTGCCGGTCGCCGAGCTCGGCCTCTTCGGCGAGCACAACGTCGCCAACGCGATGGCCGCCGCCGCCGCTGCGCTCTCGATGGGGCTCGACCGCGAGGCCGTCGTCGCCGGCCTGCGCAGCTTCGCCGGCGTCCCGCACCGGCTGGAGCAGGTCGCCGAGATCGGAGGCGTCCGCTTCGTCAACGACTCCAAGGCGACCAACGTCGCCTCCGCCAGCGTCGGCATCCGCGCCTTCGCGGGCGGCGTCCACGCGATCCTCGGCGGCAGCGAGAAGGAGGAGCCCTTCACGCCGCTGATCGACCCGATCCGCGAGCGGGTCCGCGCCTGCTACCTGATCGGGGCGACCACCGAGCGGATGGCCCGGGAGCTGGCGCCGGTCCTCGAGGCGGGGGTCGAGATGCACCGCTGCGTCGACCTCGAGGAGGCGACCCGGCGCGCCGCCGCGGCCGCCGCGCCCGGCGAGGTCGTGCTGCTCTCGCCCGCCTGCGCCAGCTTCGACGCTTTCGAGAACTTCGAGCAGCGGGGCGACCGCTTCCGCGAGATCGTCGGGGAGCTGGGATGAAGAAGCGGCCGAAGAAGCGCTCCCGTCCCGTCTCGGCCGAGTACAACATGCTCCTCACTGCGACGCTCTGCCTGCTGGCGCTCGGGGCGGTGATGGTCTTCTCGGCCAGCTCGACCACCCGCGTCCTCCAGGACGGCGGCCTCTCCGACAGCGCCTTCTACCTGAAGCGGACGCTGATGTTCGGCGCCGTCGGGCTGATCGTGATGCACCTGACGGCGCGCCACGGGCTGAAATCGATCCGCGACCTGACGCCGGTCCTGCTCGGGGTCTCGATCTTCCTCCTCGTCGCCGTGCTCGGCGCCGGCACCGAAGTCAACGGGGCGACCCGCTGGATCGGCGGCGGCTTCCTCCAGGTCCAGCCTTCCGAGCTCGCCAAGGTGGCGCTGATCCTCTACGGCGCC
>DASUQZ010000082.1:0-4117 GCA_036280335.1 Solirubrobacterales bacterium | reverse complement strand
TCGACCTACCTGCCGCTGCGGGTCAACATGGCCGGCGTCATCCCGGTCATCTTCGCCGCCTCGATCATGGCCTTCCCGCCGACGATCGGCCAGCTGATCAACACTCCCACCGCGCTCGACTTCGCGGCCTTCTTCGAACCGGACGGCTGGGCCTACGTGGTGGGCGAGGTCTTCTTCATCATCATCTTCACCTACTTCTACACCGCGGTCACCTTCAACCCGGTCGACCAGGCGGACAACCTGAAGAAATACGGCGGCTTCATCCCCGGCGTGCGGCCCGGTCGCCCCACCGCCGAGTACCTGGACCGCATCCTCTCCCGCCTCACCTTCCCCGGCGCCCTCTACCTGGGCGCGGTGGCGGCGCTGCCGACGATCCTGATCAGCCAGACGGCGGCCAACTTCTACTTCGGTGGCACCTCGATCCTGATCGTCGTCGGCGTCGCGCTGGACACGGTCAAGCAGCTCGAGGCGCAGCTGATGATGCGCAACTACGAGGGCTTCCTCAAATAGGCTCTCGCCGATGGCTGAGCTGAACCTCGTCCTGCTGGGCCCTCCGGGTTCGGGCAAGGGAACCCAGGGAGAGCGGCTGAACGAAGACCTGCGGCTGCCGTACTACGCGACGGGGGACATCCTCCGCGCCGCCGTCCGCGACGAAACGGAGCTGGGTCAGACGGCCAAGGAGTACATGGACCGGGGGGACCTCGTTCCCGACGAGGTGATCGTCGGGGTGATCGCCGAGCGGATCGACTCCAGCGAGGCGCTCGACGGCTTCATCCTCGACGGCTTCCCGCGCACGACCCCCCAGGCCGAGGCGCTCGACGCCAAGCTCGAGGAGCTGGGCCGGGCGGTGACGGCCGTCCTCCTGATCGACGTCTCCGACGACGAGGTCGTCCGCCGCCTCGGCGGCCGGCGCACCTGCGAGGCGAACGGCCACGTCTTCCACGTCGAGTTCGAACCGCCGCAGCAGGAGGGCGTCTGCGACATCGACGGCTCGCCGCTGATCGTCCGCGACGACGACAAACCCGAGGTGATCCGCAAGCGCCTCGAGACCTATCACGAGAAGACCGAGCCGCTCGTCTCCTACTACGACAGCCGCAGTGTCCTGCGCCGGATCGAGGGGGAGGCGGCGCCCGAAGAGGTCGCCGAGCAGATCCGCCGCACGCTGGCGACGCTGCGGATGGAGCAGGACGAGGCCGTCTAGCCAGGCGGTCGGTAGGGCCGCCGTCGCCGCCCATTAGCGTGTACCGGATGATCATCAAGAAGACGCCGGAGCAGGTCGAGAAGATGGCCGCCTCGGGGGAGATCCTCGTCCGCTGCCTGAAGATGCTCGCGTCCAAGGCACGGGCCGGCGTCACGACCGCGGAGCTCGACGCGGCCGCCGAGAAGTTCATCCGCTCCCAGGGCGCGGAGCCGGCCTTCAAGGGCTACCGCGGCTTCCCCGGCTCGATCTGCGCCTCGCCGAACTCGATGGTGGTCCACGGGATCCCCGGTCCCTACGAGCTGAAGCGCGGCGACATCCTCTCGATCGACGTCGGTGTGATCAAGGACGGCTGGGTCTCCGACGCGGCGATGACGGTTCCCGTCGGGCCGGTCGGCCCGGAGGCGGAGAAGCTGCTCGAGGTCACCAAATCCTCGCTCTTCGCCGCCGTCGAGCAGATGCGGCCCGGCAACCACCTCGGCGACGTCTCGGCGGCGGTCCAGCGGACCGTCGAGCGCGAGGGACTCTCGATCATCCGCACGCTGGTCGGGCACGGCATCGGCCGGGACATGCACGAGGAGCCGCAGGTGCCCAACTTCGGCGACCCCGGCAAGGGACCCGAGCTGGAGGAGGGGATGGTGCTGGCGATCGAGCCGATGGTCAACGCCGGCGGTCCGCTGGTGCGGATGGGTGACGACGGCTGGTCGGTCTTCTCCGAAGACGACTCCCTCGCCGCCCATTTCGAGTTCACGGTCGCCGTGACGCCCGACGGTCCTCGGATCCTCACCCCCTGGCACGAAGACGAGTAGCCAAGTCGCAGTTCTGCGACGAATGTGGTGCATAACTTTTTGTCTGAGGTGTAGTCTCGTGCGTCGTGGACTGGCAGGCTGTGGACATGGAACTGGAGGAGCAGCTGCGCGACTTCGAGCGGCGTGTGGAGGAGGGCCGCGGTGAGGTCCTGGCGCGTATCGAAGGAGTCGAACGATGCTGCAAGGAAGCCGGAGAGGAACGTCGGCGCGAGTGGGAAGAGCTCAAAGGACGAGTGATGACGGCGGAGGAGAAGCGCCAGCACGACAGCGATGAGTTCCTGCGCCTGATGGCGACGATGACCGACGAGTACGTCAGCATCTTCGATTCGCTCAGAGTGGACATGCAGAGGGAATTCGCAGAAGGACGCGCGGAAAACCGCGCTCAGACCGAAGCTCTCTTGCGCATGCTCGACCGTCTTCCCCCGCCGGGGCCCAACTGATGGACCAGGAGGTCTTCTCCGCCATCGACGCCTTCAGGGGAGGCTGCTGCAGCTGCTGACCAGGCTGGTCGGGGCGAGGAGGGTCCTCGAGTTCGGGACGCTGGGCGGCTACAGCGCGATCCTGATGGCGCGGTTGCTGCCAGAGGACGGGCGGCTGATCACGCTGGAGGCGAAGCCGGAGTACGCGGAGGTCGCCCGGCGGAGCATCGAGCGGGCGGGTCTGGGGGACAGGGTCGAGGTGCGCGTCGGCCCCGCCCTGGAGGCGCTGATCGGGCTGGAGGGGGAGGGGCCCTTCGACCTCGTCTTCATCGACGCCGACAAGGTCAACACGCCCAATTACTTCCGCTGGGCGCTCGACCACGCCCGACCCGGGGGCCTGATCGTCGCCGACAACGTGGTCCGCGACGGGACCCTTGCCGAGGCTCACAATCCGGATGAGGCGGTCCAGGCGCAGCGCGCCCTGCACGAGATGCTTCGCGACGAGCGGCGGGTCAGCGCCACCACGATCCAGACCGTCGGCGTCAAGGGTTACGACGGGCTCCTGATCGCGCTCGTCGAGGATGCCTGACCAGGCGTCCCCGCGGCTCCGCCCCTGCTATCTTTCCTCGTCGGCCTTGTAGGCCGGTTTGGTTTGTCCTGCCGTCCGATTCATGGGGCGCGTGGGAATCCTGTTGTCGATACGAGATCCGGAGCAATGAAGGTTCGAGCTTCCGTCAAGCCGATGTGCGAGAAGTGCAAGGTAATCCGCCGAAACGGGGCGGTCCTGGTGATCTGCCAGAACCCGCGCCACAAGCAGAGGCAGGGCTAGCGTGGCACGGATCGCGGGCATCAACATCCCGGTCAACAAACGGGTCGAGGTCGGGCTCACCTACATCTTCGGGATCGGTCATTCGACGGCGAAGCAGATCCTCGCCGAGACCGGGGTCGACCCCGGCACCCAGGTCAAGGACCTCACCGAGGACGAGGTCATGAAACTGCGCGAGGCAGTCGAGAACCGCGAAGTCGAGGGCGACCTTCGCCGCGAGCGCTCGCAGAACGTCAAACGGCTGATGGAGATCGGCTCCTACCGCGGCCTCCGCCACCGTCGCGGGCTGCCGGTCCGCGGCCAGCGGACCAAGACCAACGCGCGCGGCCGCAAGGGCCCGCGGCGCCTCAGCGTCGCCGGTAAGCGCAAGGCATAGGCAGGGAGAGCATGGCTGAGAAAAAAGGCTCCAAAGGGCGTACGCGCCGCCGCGTCAAAAAGAACGTCGCTTACGGGCAGGCGCACATCAAGACTTCCTTCAACAACACGATCGTCACCCTCACCGACACCGACGGCAACGTGATCGCCTGGGAGTCGGCCGGTTCGGCCGGGTTCAAAGGCTCGCGCAAGTCGACCCCCTTCGCCGCCCAGGTGACCGCCGACGCGGCCGCCAAAAAGGGCATGGAACACGGGCTGGAAAAGGTCGAGGTCTTCGCCAAGGGCGCCGGCTCGGGCCGCGAGACCGCGATCCGCTCACTGCAGGCCGCCGGTCTCGACGTGACCACGGTCAAGGACGTCTCTCCGCAGGCCCACAACGGCTGCCGGCCGAAGAAGCGGAGGAGGGTCTAGTGGCTCGCGATACCGCTCCGCAGTGCAAGCAGTGCCGGCGCGAGGGCCAGAAGCTCTTCCTCAAGGGCGAGCGCTGCTT
>DASUQZ010000081.1:0-26060 GCA_036280335.1 Solirubrobacterales bacterium | reverse complement strand
TGATGGTGTAGGTCCCTGTCCACTGGGAGTTTTCACCGCAGCCGGAGTCTGTCGAGAGACGCGGGATGTCGGTGCCCAGCAGGTGGATCGTCGTGGTGCCCTCTGTCAGCTGGCCGACTTCGGTGCCGGCGCCGGTCGCGTAGATGCAGTGGGTTGTGATCGGGAAGCCGAAAATGCTCCGATGCACCTGCACTGTTACTTCGGCGCCGCTCGAGGTGACGCCGCCGCTGCTGCTGATCGAGAGCGAGCCTTTTTTGACGACGCTGACTGTGTCGCTGCCGCATTCGGTGAAGGTCAGCGTGCTGATCGAGGACGATGTCGCACCGCTGGTGGTGCTACCCGCGACGGTGGACTGTTTGCATTTGACGTCGACGGTTCCGTCGAGTTCGCTGTTCGTCGACGAGGCGCTGATTTCCCCGGTGTAGGCGGAACCGCCGGATGTGACCGTCGCCGAAGCGATACCGGCAAACGCCATCATGGCAGCCGCAGCAACGGCCAGCAGGCCGAGCATCTTGACGTACTTCATGTGATTTCTCCTTGGTCCGGCGCGCGAGCGCCGGGTTGCGTTACCAAGCAGCAGGACTCGTGAGACGCTGTTGCTCCCACTCCCCACTGCGTGTCAGACGTCTCTGCCTGACACGCAGGTATTCCTACCAGGGGATTATCGACTAGTCAAGCGTTTTATAGGTAAACTGCCGGTTCCCCGGCTATTGCTCGACTTTTCTCGCGGCGGCGAAGATCTCGAACTGGTTCTCGGTGGGCTCCTTCGGCCGGCCGTTGCCGTGGAAGACCCGCTCGAGCTCCATCCCAACCGAGGCGTAGATCTCGCGCAGCTCGTCGACGTCGTAGAGGCGCTGGCGGAATTCGATTCGCTTGTCGAGGTTCTCGAGGACCTCGCCGAAGCGGAGGGGGATCATCGCCCCTTCCATGTAGCGCTCCTTCTTGTTCCAGCGGTGCTCGACGAGTTCGACCATGCTCTCGCTGGGGATCCAGGAGCGCTGGGGCAGGCGGGCGCGGGCGTAGAGGACGTTGGGAACCTGGATCAGGTTCTGGCCACCCGGCTTGAGGGCGCGGGAGATCACCTCGAAGGTGCGGTGGTTCTCCTCGTCGGTCTCGAAGTAGCCGACGGCGCCGTCGTTGAGGTTGAGGACGATGTCGAACTCCCCCTCGTAGTCGAGCTCGCGCAGGTCGCCCTGGATGAACTCGGCCTCGAGGCCCTGCTCCTCGGCGTCGCGGCGGGCGATCTCCACCAGTTCCTGGCCGATCTCGACGCCGACCACCGAGAAGCCCTGCCGCACCAGCTCGAGGGAGTGGCGCCCGGTTCCGCAGGCGAGGTCGAGGATCCGCTCCCCGCCCTGCGGGCGCAGCATCGTCAGGGCCCGCTTGATTTCCGACTCGGTCCGCTCGGTCCAGGCCATTTCGGCCGACATGCCGGTGAACGCCGTCGCGTACCAGTCCTGCGGGATCTCCTCTTTGAGAACGGTCATCTCCCTCTCCCTCGCTGCGTTTCCCCCATTGCACAGGAAAGCTTAAAAGATCAAGGGCCGTGCTGCCTCTCTTCCCGACGATGCCGACGCACCAGCGGCGCGATGTACCCGATCAGGACCCCGATACCCGCCGCGAGGAGGATGACCACGATCAGCGGCGCCCGGAAGCTGGCGAAGAGGAGCTCGAAGCTGACCTCCTGCGAGTTCTGCAGGGCGACGATCAGGACCAGGGCGCTGAGGATGCCGACGAGCCAGGCGCGCCAGTTGACCGGCTTCTTCTCCTTTTGCATCACCAGATCCTAGTCCCCCGAATGCGGCAGACTTAGACCCATGGGAACCGCCCACCGTCCCGACCCCACCGAGTCGGTCCGCCACCAGCTGCGGCCGCTGTTCGACCAGGTCGTGATCAAGGAGCTCGACCAGGACCGGGTGCGGCGCTCGGGCCTGGTGGTGCCGCCGGGGACGCACGAGCCACCGCCGGAGCAGGGCATCGTGCTCGCCGTCGGGCCGGGCCTCGACTGGTGGGCGGGGGCGGGGGTCGAGATGCCGGTGGCGCCGGGCGACCACGTCGTCTTCCCTTCGGCCGCGGGGGTGTGGGTCGAGGTCGACGAGGAGCGCCTGCTGGTCTGCCGGGTGACCCAGCTGCTCGGCGTCCTCGAGTCGGCTTCGCTCGACCGGGGCTAGCGGCCGACCCGGACCAGGCGTTCGCCGCTGCGCTTGCGGCTGAGCATGCGCTCGTCGGCGGCGCGGATCAGCGACTCGAAGTCCTCGCCGTCCTCGGGGAAGATCGCCCAGCCGACGGAGGCGGTCGGGACGGGGAGGCCGGAGTCCGAATAGTCGGTGCTGACGGCGGTGCAGATCGATTCCGCCATCAGGCGCGCGCCTTCGCCGTGCGCCCCCGGGGCGATGACGGCGAACTCGTCGCCGCCGATGCGGGCGAGCGTGTCGGTGGAGCGGAGGATCGACTGGGCGCGGTCTGCGACCTGACAGAGGACGGCGTCGCCGACGGGATGGCCGTGGTTGTCGTTTATCCCCTTGAAGTCGTCGAGGTCGATTACCAGCAGCGCCAGCGGACTCTGATCGGAACCGCGGCGGCCGGCCGGGCGCATGCGGCGCTCCAGCTCCTCCTGCAGGATCGCGTCGAAATGGCGGCGGTTGGCGACGCCGGTGAGCGCGTCGCGGTTGGCGATCTCCCGGTGGTGGAGCTCCGCCTCGAAGAGGCGCTTCCTCAGCCCGACCAGGACCCAGGTGGCGGAGAGGAAGCCGGCGATCAGGGCGACGAAGTTGGGCAGGAAGGCGAGCTCGATCGCGTTCGAGTCGTAGAGGAGCGGGGTGCCGGTGACGAGGATCAGCTCGATCGAGAGCGGCCAGGCCCAGTTGGCGGGAAAGAAGAAGGCGGCGTAGATGAGCGTGGTGACGAGCATCGGCTGGACGAAGCTGGTCGCCCCGCCGGTGCAGTAGATGGCGAGGCCGATGACCGGGATCGTGATCACCATCCCGATCCCCAGCACCTTCATCGAGGCGCGGTCCCACCTGAGCCATCCCAGGGCCCCGGCCAGGCCGTATACGAAGAACACCCCGCTGAGGGCGAAGACCCAGCCCATATCGACGTGGTGGGCCCCCGGGAGGTAGCAGTTGCCGACGGCGATGATCGAGGCGAGGATCCAGAGGACGCCGGAGATCCTGCCCATCCGCGCCCGCTCGTCCGGCGCTTCGGCAAAGGCCGGCATCGCGGAGGAGGTCTGCGAACCAGGCTGCATACCTCCTCATCGGCCGCTGCCGGCCTCCTTTTTAGGGCGGGATGACCGGTGGCTAACCGGCCTCGGAGAAGACGGGCTCGGGTTCGCCCTCCCCGTGCGCGGGCACCGCGTCCGGCTGCTGCGGCGGCCGCAGGACGAAGACCGCGATCGCCACCGCGATCGCCGCCAGGGCCGCCCCGATCAGATAGGCGACGTGGTAGCCGGAGTTGAGCGCGGAGGCGAGGCTCTCGCCCTCGTCGAGAAGCGATTTCGTCCGCTCGGTGGAGACCGTGGCCAGGATCGCCAGCCCGACCGCCCCGCCCACCTGCATGCTGGTGTTGACGAGGCCGGAGGCGAGGCCGGAGTCCTCTTTGGTCGCTCCGGACATCGCCAGGGTCATGATCGACGGGAACGAGGTACCGACTCCGATCGCGATCAGCAGGAACGGCGGCAACAGGTCGGTCAGGTAGTTGCCGTCGACCGGCGTGCGGGCGAAGAGGAGCAGGGCGAGGACGACCAGGCTCACCCCGGGGATCAGGGTGTTGCGCGGGCCGAAGCGCATGATCAGCTTTTCGGAGAGGCCGAGCGAGAGAACGCCCATCAGCAGCGAGGTGGGAAGGAAGGCGAGGCCGACCTCGAGCGGGCTGTAGTCGAGCACCCGCTGCAGGTAGAGCGCGCCGAGGAAGAACATCCCGAACATGCCCGCCACCAGCAGCGCCTGCAGCACGTTGGAGCCGGCGACGTTGCGGGAGCGGAAGAGGCGCAGCGGCATCAGCGGGTTGGCGATCGTCGCCTGGCGGTGGACGAAGAGAGCCAGCAGGATCAGGGAGACCAGGCCGAGGACGAAGATGCGGGTGTCGTCCCAGCCCCAGGCCTCGATCCGCAGGATCGTGAAGACCCCCAGCATCAGCGAGCTGGTGATCAACGCGGCGCCCGGGTAGTCGGCGCCGGCGCTGAGCCCGATCCCCGGCGAGTCGGCCACCAGGCGCTTCGCCAGGTAGGCGACGGCGATCCCGATCGGGAGGTTGATGAAGAAGATCCAGTGCCAGCTGATCGCGTCGGTGAGGACGCCGCCGAGCAGGAGTCCGATCGAGCCGCCGGCCGAGGCGACGAAGCCGTAGACGCCGATCGCCTTCGCCTGCGCGGCCGGCTCGGGGAACATCGTCACGATCATGCCCAGGATCACCGCCGAGGCCAGCGCTCCGCCGAGTCCCTGGACGAACCGCGCGCCGATCAGCATCTCCTGGTTCTGCGCGCCGGCGCAGAGCAGCGAGGCGACGGTGAAGATCGTCAGGCCGGCGAGGAAGACGCGGCGCTGCCCGAGCAGGTCGCCGAGGCGGCCGGCCAGGAGCAGCAGGCCGCCGAAGGGGATCATGTAGGCGTTGATCACCCAGGCGAGGTTGCTCTGGGAGAAGTCGAGGTCGTCCTGGATCGAAGGCAGGGCGACGTTGACGATCGTCGCATCGAGGACGATCATCAGCATCCCCGCGCAGAGGACGTAGAGGGCAAGCCAGCGGGTTCTGTCGTTCTCAGTCGTGTTCATGCAGGTAGGGACTGCCGGGCTGACGGAAACTAATCGCTGCTCCGGCGAGGCGGTGTGACCTTCGTCAATCGGCAGGCTGCGGGTGACACCGAGCACCCGATGAAGCTGTCACTCAGCGGAGCCCGGATTCTGCCCCCACGAGCGCAAACGGCTTCTATCCTCGCCTTCACCGGTCAGAGGTTCATCAGGTAACGCAACGCAACGGCCGCGGAGCCCGCAGGGGTGCATCCGCGCGCCGAGGAGGAGCCGATGACGATCGGGCAGAGGCATGGGGAACCGCGCGCAGCGGAGGCGAATCCCGCGGGTGCGGTGGATTTGACGGCGGCGGCTTTGCTGCGGCTGCTCAGCGCCGGCGCCACCGGCTCGATCGTGATGGCGCTGGGAGAGGGGCCGCTGCGGACCAAGGAGCTGACGGAACGGGTTCCCGGCTATGCCCCGCGGACGATCTACCGCTATGCGAGCAAGCTGACGGAGATCGGGGTGATCGAGCGGGAGGAGGAGCCGGGGGTCCCGTCCAAGGTCGTGCACAGCCTCACCGATCCCTCCGGCCTGGAGCTGCACCAGCTCGTGGAGGGCTACGCGGAGGCGTCGATGAGCCGGCTCCCGAGCGGGGAAATCAGCTCCCACGACTGGGGGTCCCTGGCGCTCCTGGCCGACCTCTGGGAATCGGGAATGCTCGACGAGCTGAACGTCGGGCCGCGGTCGCCGACCGAGCTGGCCCGGGGCGAGCACGACTGGAGCTTCCATCAGGTCAGCCGCCGGGCCGGATTGTTCGCGATCGGGGGGTTCATCGAGGAGATCCCGACAGCAACGAGGCGGCGGCGATACGCGCTGACGGAAAAAGCCCGGCGGGCCATGGCACTGATCGCGGGGATCGGCCGCTGGCGGCGACGGCACGTCGTTCCGGGGGGCGAGACGGGTTTGACTCTCGACGAGGCCGCCGGGTTGATGCGGACGTTGCTGCCGCTGGTCACCCTCCCCGAGCAGGCCGGCAAGAGCTTCGCGCTGGAGATCGTCGCGCCTGGCGAGGAGGAGAGAGGTGAGCGGTTCGTCTGGGGTGAGATCGGGCCCGATGGAACTGTGACGAGTTGCCTCGTCCCGCCTGCGGACGTCGACTGCACCGGCCGGGGAGACGTGACGGTATGGGTCGACTCGGTTCTCGACGGGCCCCGGGAGGAGCTCAGCAAAAGGGGGGACGCTCGACTGCTCGACGAATGCTTGCGACGACTGCACGCGGTCCTGTGGGGACGGCGGGACGTCCAGGCGGTCGACTCCGCTCCAGCGGCGCCAGCTCGCTGACGACGACGTTGACCGTGCCCTCGCGGCGCTCGAGCCGACCGCGGGCGCGGATCAGCGGGGCGGTGCGGACGAGGGAGCGGCGGCGCTCGTAGAGGGGAGGCGGGACGATCAGGTTGACGGAGCCGCGCTCGTCCTCGAGGAGGATGAAGGTGATGCCGTTGGCCGTCTCGGGGCGCTGGCGGGCGGTGACCATGCCGGCGATCTCCACCGTCGCGCCGTGGTCGAGACCGGCCAGGTCAGAGCTGCGGACGAGGTCCGGGTCGAGGCTCGGGCGCAGCAGCTTCATCGGGTGCTTGTCGACGCTCATCCCGGTCGAGCGGTAGTCGGCGATCAGCCTGCCCCACTCCCCCAGCGGCTCCAGCGCCGGCGGCTCGGGCGGCTCCATCGGCAGCGCCAGCTGGGTGCCGCTGCCGGCTATCCGCCCGGCGCCGGTGACGCCGACGCGCCAGAGGGCCTCGCGGCGGTCGCTCTCCGAGCCGGCGGGGATGCCGTCGAGGGCGCCGGCCCAGGCGAGCCGCTCGAGGCTCGGCAGGCCGGCGCCCGAGCGTGACGCCAGCTCGGCGATGCCCGCGTACGGGCCGGCCTGGTCGCGCTCGGCGACCAGCGCCTCCATCTCCTCCTTCTTCACCCCCTTCACGTAGCCGAGGCCGACCCGCACCACCAGCCCGCCCCGCACTGCTCCTTCCCCACGCGGCGTTTCGACGTGGCAGAGGACCCTGCTGCGGTTGACGTGGGGCGGGGCGACGCGGATACCGCGGCGCCGGGCCTCGTGGACGAGCGAGTCCGGCGGGTAGAAGCCCATCGGCTGCTCGTTCAGCAGCGAGCAGAGGAACTCGGGGCCGTAGTGGACGCGCAGCCAGGCCGACTGGTAGGCGAGCAGGCCGAAGGCGGCCGAGTGCGCCTTCGGGAAGCCGTAGCCGGAGAAGCCCTTGATCTGGTCCCAGACCCGTTCGGCGATCTCCTCGGGGACGCCGTTGGCGGCGGCCCCGGCGACGAAGCGGCGGTGGTGCTCGCGGATCGCCTCCTCGGAGCGCTTGCGGCTCATCGCCCGCCGCAGCCCCTCGGCCTCGGAGGAGCTGAAGCCGGCGAGCGCCATCGCCGACTCGATCACCTGCTCCTGGAAGACGATCGTCCCCAGCGTCTCCTCCAGCACCGGCTCCAGCAGGGGGTGCGGGTAGGGGATCTCGTAATCGGGGTCCTCGCGGAGGAGCTTGCGCCTCTCTATGTACGGATGGATGGCGCCGCCCTGGATCGGGCCCGGCCGCACCAGCGCCACCTGGACGATCAGGTCGTCGAGGTCGCGCGGCCGGGTGCGCGGCAGCATCTGCATCTGCGCCCGGCTCTCGATCTGGAAGACGCCGGTGGTCTCGGCGGCGCGGATCGATTCGAAGGTCTCCTCGTCGTCGAGCGGGATCCGCGAGAGGTCGAGCCGCTCGCCGCGGGCGCGGCCGATCTCCTCGACGCAGCGCTCGACAGCGGAGAGCATCCCCAGGCCCAGCAGGTCGATCTTGAGGAAGCCGGCGTCGGCGCAGGAGTCCTTGTCCCACTGGACCGTCTGGCGGCCCTTCATCGCGGCGGGCACCACCGGGCAGACGTCGATCAGCGGCCGGGTCGAGATCACCATCCCGCCGGGGTGCTGGGAGGAGTGGCGGGGCAGGCCCATGATCTCGTCGGCGAGCTCGAGCAGCACCCGCCAGCGCGGCTCCTCGGCGCGCTCTGGGCCCAGCGCGGCGGCGAGATTGCGCTCGATGTCGGCGGCGGCCTCGTGGAAGCCGACCGTCTTCGCGACCCGGTCGATCTCCGCCGCCGGCAGGCCGAGCGCCTTGCCGAGGTCGCGGACGGCTCCCTTCGGCCGGTAGGTCGGGAAGGCGGCGACGAGGGCCGAGCGGTCGTGGCCGTAGCGGTCGTGCACGCGCGGGATCAGCACCTCGCGGATGTCGCGCGGGAAGTCGAGGTCGATGTCCGGCAGCGAGGTCGTCTCGTCATTCAGGAAGCGGCCGGCGAAGAGGTCGGCCTCGACCGGGTCGACGTGGGAGAGGCCGGTCAGGTAGCAGACGATCGAGCTGACGCTGGAGCCGCGTCCCCGTCCCGGCGGCAGGACGTTGCGGGCCGACTCCGGGCCGCGCACCTCGGCGGCGACCTCGCGCGCCAGCTCGAGCAGGTCGCGATGGAGGAGGAAGAAGCCGGAGAGGCCGAGCTTGCGGATCGTCGCCAGCTCCTCCTCCAGTCGCCACTGCGCCTCGATCAGGCGGGTGCTGCCGGCGTAGCGCTCGCCGAGGCTGTGGGTGCAGAGGCGGGCGAGCTCGGCGTCGGCGCCCGGGTCCTCGCTGCCGGGATAGCGGTAGCCGAGCTGCTCGGTCAGGTCGAAGCCGAGCCGCTCGGCGAGGCGCTCCGTCTCGCCGACGGCCTCGGGGTATTCGGTGAAGCGTGCCGCCATCGCCCCCGGGGAGGTGAGGGCCGAGGTCGAGTTGCCGCGCCGGTAGGGCTCGGACTCGTCGAGGGTCTCGCAGCGGCCGATTGCGACCAGTGCGTCCTGCAGCGGCGCTCGGCGGCGGTCGTGGGAGTGGACGTTGCCGGTGGCGACGCAGGGGACGCCGAGGCGCTCGGCGAGGAGCGCAAGCCGGCGGTTGCGGGCACGGTCGCGGCGCCAGTAGGGACGCTGCAGCTCGACCCGGAAGCGGTCGCGGCCGAAGGCGGCGAGGAGGCGGCGGGCGAGCCGCTCGCCCTCGACGGTGTCGCCGCGCTCGAACGCACCGGCCACCGCTCCGTCCCGCGCGCAACCGGAGAGGCAGACGAGCCCCTCCGCGTGCTCCTCCACCTGCTCGAGCGTCGCCCAGGGCTGGGTCTGGCTCCGCGTCGCGTTGTCGCGCGTGTGCGCGTGCGCCGCGGTCAGCAGCCGGCAGAGGTTCCGGTATCCCGTCTCGTCCTCGACCAGCAGCGTCAGGTGAGAGTCTCGCTCGCCCTCGCGCACCGTCAGCTCGGCGCCGGTGATGGGACGGACGCCGAAGCCCTTGCAGGCATGGGCGAACTCGAGGGAGCCCCAGAGGCCGTCGTGGTCGGTGAGGGCGAAGGCGGGATAGCCGTGGGCGGCCGCGGCGGCGGCGAGCTCCATCGGGGTGGAGGCGCCGTCGAGGAAGGAGAAGGCGGAGTGGGCGTGCAGCTCGACGTACATCGCGGCCTCACGCCCGCTGCCGGTACCAGCGCCGGCCGCGGGGGCCGCGGAAGACGGTGAGGGCGCGGCCGTCGCGCAGCGCCAGCTCGAAGTAGTGGCGGCGCAACGGCTTCGGCGTCCACCAGCGGTCCTCGACGAGCCACTCCTCGCGGACGGCCTCGACCGCGGCCCCGTCCACCTGCAGCGGAGCGCCGCGGGGGTCGGTTCGGACCGCCACCCGCTGGGGGGCGTAGAGACGGCGGAGGCCGGGCATCAGAGCTCGGGGTAGGGGGTGAGCATCGCCCAGCGCTCGGGCACTCGCGAGGCGGCGTCGACGGGAAGGATCTTCAGCAGCGCCTCCGCCCCCTGGGCCGCCCGCACCTCCCGCACCGCCGCGCCGAGGCGGCGCCGGCGCGGCTCCGAGCCGCCGACCGAGAGCTCGAGCTGGTCCCGGGCGGGGGGGCCGAGCCCGACCGCGCGCAGTCGCAGCGCCTCCGCCGGCCCCGGCAGCTCCCCGAGACGGGGGGCGAGGACGTTGCGCAGGACCCGGGCCGAGGCGCTCGGCCGGCCCAGTCCCTGCTCGACGCTCCAGCTGCCGCCGCCGGCGAGCCGCGCGCCGAGGCGGAGGCCGAGCAGGGTCCGGCCCTTTCGCTGCGGCGCCGCCAGCAGGCGGTCGACGAGCAGCTCGACGGCGCGGTCGAGCTGGCGGCCGGCGGTCCCCTCGGGGAGCTCGATCTCCTCGGCCAGCTCCTCGTGCGGGGCTCGCGGGCGCAGCGGCTCCTCCTCGCCATGGCAGAGGCGGAGCGCCCGCTGGCCGAGGGGGCCGAAACGATCGCCGACCTGGCCGGGCGCGAGGCCGGCGAACGCCCGCAGGGTCTCGATGCCGAGCCGCTCGAGAGCCTCGATCAGCTCGCCTGCCTCTCGCTCGGGTGCGCCCAGGCGCGTGCGGAGAGCCGCGACGGGAACCGGGGGCGCCCAGCGGCCGGCGGCGAGGAAGGCCGCGAAGCGCGTCGCCCCGCTCGCGACCTCATGGCCCTCGCCCACCGCTCGCCGGGTGGCCGCGAGGACCCCCGCGGAGCTGCCGCCGTAGAGGCCGCGCAGCCCGTCGACCGCGAAGAAGGCCTCCCCCGGTCGCTCCGACTCGACCGCGGCGCCGAGCGCCTCCAGCGCCCGCACCATCGACTCGGTCGTCTCAGCGGCCTCTACCGGGTCGGGCCGGTGAGGAAGAGTGGCGCGCCCGGGCCGAGGCCCCCCGGCACTGCCCGGGCGCACGGGAGTCGCCAAACGTTGTTGGATGACGCAGGCGATCTCCATACGAACGTATGTTCGTGTTGGAGGAGAACGATATCAAGCCTTCCTGAGGTCAACTGCAAACTTCTTAATCTCCGCGAGGAAGCCGGAGCTGGTCAGCGCTCGCGCGCGACCTTCGCCGCCTCGGCGCTGCCGAGGTACGGCGTCAGGGTGAACTCGACCAGGTCCGGCAGGAGGGCCTCGAGCTCCTCTGTGCGGTTGGCGAAGATGCGGCGCGAGATCAGCGAGACCATGCCGCCGACCAGCGCCTCCTCGGTGGTCGGGGAGAGGCCGGCCAGCACCTCCGCCGGGCGACCCTCCCGTCCCGCCTGGAAGTAGGGGACGAGGCTCTGGATCGCGGCGTCGTAGCGCTCGACGACGACCGGCCCGGCAACCAGCGCCTCGACCATGCTGAGGCGGGCGAGGTGCGGCTCGGAGCTGAGGAAGTCGAGCATCGCCGCGATTCCGGCTCGAACCGCCTGGGGCCACTCCTCCTCCTGATCGTAGGCCTCCCCCACGCGCTCGCGGAGTTCGGTCATCACCGAGTCGTAGGCGGCGACGAAGCACTCGTCCTTGCTGTTGAAGTGCTCGTAGAAGGTGCGGCGCGAGACCGCGGCATGGCGGGTGATGTGGGCGATCGTCGTGCCGGTGTAGCCGTTTTCGGCCACAGCCTCGGCGAGGCCCGCGATCAACCGCTCCCGCTGGTTGTGCGCTACGAACTCCCGCGGCAGTCCGTGGCGCCCCGGCGGAAGCCGAGCGAGCTCGGGGGGAAACTCGGGCGACTCCACGGATTGGTCGACTGGATCAGACAAGAGAACCCGACGATACCGATTCGGGCGAGCGGAGTTGGAACTGGCTGATTGACCAGTTTTTATTTCTCTCGTTTCGGGCACCACCGCTCAACTCTCCGCGTCCCTTGCTGACGCTACCCGACGAGCGGCCTCGACCCCCATGTACGGCGTCAGGGCGAACTCGACGATCTCGGGGAGCAGGTCCCCGATGCTGCCGGCGTCTCCGCTCACGAGGCGCTGGTAGATGATCCAGAAGATGCCGCCGAGAATCGCCTCCTCGATTGTCTCCGGGAGGACCGGCCCGTGGGGCGAGACATCGCGTCCAAGTTTGAAGAGGGAGACGAAGGCCTGCAGCGACTCCTCGTAGTAGGCGATCGAGGTCGGTCCAGCCGCGAGGGCCTCGACCATGCAGGTGCGGGCGAGAGCGGGCTCCTCGACGACGTAGTCGAGGAAGGACGTGAGCCCCGCCTCCACTCGCCGCGGCCAGTCGTCCAGCTCGCCGGCGGCGTCGACGACCCGCTCCAAAGCGGTTGACATAGCGAACTCCTGGGCCGCGAGGAAGCACTCTTCCTTGGACCCGAAGTTCTCGTAGAAGGTGTTGCGGGCGACTCCGGCCCGCTTGACGATGTCGCTGATCGTCACGCTGTGGAAGCCCTGCTCGGAGATCTCCTCCGCGAGGGCCATGATGATCCGCTGCCGCTGATGGCGAACGATGAAATCGCGCGACAGAAGCTCTTGTCCCGGAAGTGGACGGCCTGTTGAGTCAAGCGTCACGAACGGAAGGGTACTGGAGCCGAGGCGGCGGCACATCTAGGCCGCCGACCGGATACCGTCTAGGTACCGAAAGGTAGACAAAGTGTTTTCTAGCCGATTTCGACCAGGGCGGGGACTGTGACCGGAAGACGCGAGCGCATTCTGCAGGGGATGCTCCAAGCGGTAGGGACAAAGGGGTACGAGGAAGCCACGATCGACGAAGCGATCTCGCGCGCCGGCCTCGACGGACGGGAGTTCTACGACTACTTCGCCGGCAAGGAGGACTGCTACCTCGAGGCGATCGAAGCCGGATCTGCCTGGGTCGAGCTGGCAATGCGAGAGGAAGCGGCGGGAAAGGAGACCTGGCGCGAGCAGATGCGCGGCGGCCTGACCGGACTGCTCCGCTTCCTCGACGCGCAGCCCGAAGTCGGGCGGGCGCTCCTGGTCGAGGTTCACGCGGCGGGACCGCGGGCGGTGGGCAAGCGGACAGAGGCGATGGAGCGGGCGGTGGCGATGGTCGACCTGGCTCGCCGCGAATGCGATGCCGCGGCGCCGGAGATCGCCGCCGAGGCGATAGTCGCCGGCATCCTCTCCGTCCTCCACACCCGGCTGGGAGCGCAGCAGGCGGAGAGCTTCCTGCGCCTCCTTCCCGAGTTGATGTACCTCGCCGTGCTGCCGTATTTCGGCGCCGAGACGGCAGCCGCCGAGATGTGGGCGGACTCGCCTTAGGCTCCGCTTCCCTCGCCATGACGGCCCTCGCCGGCGGCGAAGCGGGCCGCGCCCCGGGCGGCGACGTCGAGCACCTCGCGGCCCAGCCGGTGCTCCAGCGCCAGGCCCTCGGCGAGGGATAGCCCCGCCCCCTCGATCGCGGCGCGACGGTCGCTCAGCATCGTCTCCTGCGGGAAGGCGGCGATTCGCTCGGCGATCTCGAGAGCGCGCTCGAGGTGCCCCTCCGGCTCGACCACCTGATTGACCAGGCCGATTCGCTCCGCCTCCTCGGCAGGGACGGGGCGGCCGGTGAGGATCAGCTCCAGGGCTCGTCCCATTCCGACCACCCGCGGCAGCCTCTGGGTGCCGCCGTCGACCAGCGGCACTCCCCAGCGACGCTCGAAGCAGCCGAAGGTCGAGGTGCGGGTGGCGATCCTGAGGTCGCACCACAGGGCCAGCTCGAGGCCGCCGGCCAGGCACCAGCCGTCGATCGCGGCGATTGCCGGCTTGGCGGGGGTGAGCCGGGTGAATCCGAGGGGCCCGGCCGGGTCGTCGACGTTCAGGTCGAGTGCCTTCAGGTCGGCCCCGGCGCAGAAGGCCTCGCCCCCCGCCCCGTTGAGGACGAGCACGCGCGCGCCCTCGTCGGCCTCGAACTCCTCCAGCCCCGCGCGTAGACCGGCGGCGGCAGCCGCGTCGATCGCGTTACGGCGATCGGGACGATCGATCGTCAGCACGGCAGCGGCCCCCAGGCGCTCGTAGCGAACCTCCGAGCTGCTCATCGCGGAGATCCTCCCACAGGTTGTCACCCGCACCCGATCCACCAGCAAATTGCATTGATTAAATTCCATACACCATGTGGCTTATCCCGGAACGGTCGAGTACTCCTCGGGGGATCTCCACGGCAGGGCGCCTGGGGGAATTGAGCGTGGTCGAGGCAGATCGCGGTGAGCGGGCTCTCTGGCTTTCCGGCGACGGGTACCGGGCTGCCCTCTTCCACCTCGGCGCCCTGACCCGGCTGAACGAGCTCGGCCTGCTGGCGCAGGTCAATACCGTCGGGGCGGTCTCGGGCGGCAGCATCCTGGCGGCCCTGCTGGCGGCCCAGATCCCCTGGCCGCTCGACGGGGCCTGCCGCAGCTGGCTCGAGGACGTGGCGCGACCGCTGCGGCTGATCGCCCGCCGCAACGCACGGGCGCGGTCGATCCTGCGGCGGCCCTTTCCGGGGGTGGCGGCCGAGGCGGCGCTGGAGGAGCGCTACGCCAGGGACCTGCTCGACTCCCTCGGCGGCGAGTCCCGCTGGGCCCCGAACTTCATCTTCGGGGCTTCCGGCCTGGCCCTGAGCGGGCTGGCATCCAGCTGGGAGGAGTCGGTCGAATGGGAGATCACCGGGACTGTCGATCCGCCCGGCTACCCGGCCGCCCTGGTCGAGGAGGTAGTCGTGGAGATGCGGACCGACCTCGACGCCTTCGGCGAGGCCGAGCAGGCGGTGCTCGAGAACCACGGCTACCTGCTCGCCGACGCGGCTCTGCGGAGCAGGGGCTTCGCCGGCGTGGCGGGTTTCGAGGGGCTGCCCCCGGAGCCGCCCCATCCCCGCTGGATGAACGAGGAGCGGGTGCGGGAGGCACTGTCAGCGGGCTCCCGCCGCAAGTCCGTCGGTCGCCTGCTGCCGCGGGGTCGCGGCCCCCGGTAGAGACGGATCCCCGGCTGATGCCTCGGTGGAGTGGAGGAGGGAGACGGTAGGAGGGAGCGGGCGGGCTAGTCGTCGCGCGGTCACGGGGTTCGCGGCGACGCCGGCTCCCAGAAGTGCGCCCCGGTCGCCGGCTCGAGAAGGGCAGGGCTCCCGAGCCGCTCGTAACGGTAGGGGGCGAGCCGGACAAGACAAAGAAAATGCGACCGGGGGTGACGCTCGGTGCCTGCCTCGCGCGTAGCCTTCGCGCTCAGAAGCTCGTGGCGTCGCCTTCGAGACCCTTCCCCGCTCGGCTTCCGCGGGGGCCGGTCTCTCCCGGTCGCAGAGCGAACCTAGCCGCTGCCGGCGGAGAACGCCAGGGGTCGCTCACACACCACTCCGCAAACACGGCGTTTAACTCTTGCGGCTACCCTCCGCGCATGCGTGTCGACGAGATCATCGCCGCCAACCGACCGACCTTCTCGATCGAGTTCTTCCCGCCGAAGACGGCGGAGGCGACCGAGCAGCTCTACGAGACGGCGCGGGAGCTGCGGGCGCTGGAGCCCGACTTCGTCTCCGTCACCTACGGGGCGGGCGGCTCGACCCGGGACGGCACCGTCGAGATCACGACGGCGCTGAAGGACGAGATCGGCTTCGAGACGATGGCCCACCTCAGCTGCGTCGGCGAGACGACCGAGGGGCTGGCGTCGACGCTGGACCGGATCGAGGCAGCGGGGATCGAGAACGTCTTCGCCCTGCGCGGCGACCCGCCGCGGGGGCAGGAGGACTTCGTCCAGCCCGAGGGCGGGCTGGGCAGCGCGGCGGAGCTGGCCGCGTTCATCGCCGCCGGCTGGAGCTTCGGGATCGGCGGCGCCTGCTTCCCGGAGGTCCATCCGGAGGCGCCCGATCTCGACACCGACCTCCGCTACCTGAAGACGAAGGTCGACGCCGGGGCGAGCTTCCTGATCACGCAGCTCTTCTTCGACAACCAGGTCTACTTCGACTTCGTCGCCGCCGCCAGGGAGCGCGGCATCGAGGTCCCGATCCTGGCCGGGGTGATCCCCGTGGCGAGCTTCGCGCAGACGAAGCGGATCTGCGACCTCTGCGACGCCAGCATCCCGCCCCAGCTCGAAGCCGCCTTCGCGGCTGCCGGGGGGGATCTGGAGCGGGAGTTCGAGCTGGGGATCGCCTACGCCGCGCAGCAGTGCGCGGAGCTGCTGATCGCCGGCTGCCCGGGGATCCACTTCTACGCCCTCAACCGGGCGCCGGCGACGCGGGCGGTGCTGGGAGCGCTGAAGGCGTCGCGTCCGTGGGAGCGGGTGCGGGGGGATGCTGCCGAAATCGAGAGAGTGGATAGGATTTGAGCAATGGGTAAGGGAGAGCGTGAAAGAGAGCGGCTGCGGCAGGAGCGGATCGCGGCCGAAGAAGAAGCGGGGAAGTCCGACCGCAACCGGCTCCTGATCGGCTACGCCGTCGTCTCCACGGTCGTCCTCGCGATCGCCGTGGGGGTCTTCCTGCTCGTCAGCGGTGGGGACGACGGGGGCAGCGGCGGTGGCGACGCCCACATCAACACCAACGCGACGGTCGGGAACACGAATGGGGTATCGCCGGACGAGCGGGCCGGCACGCCGCCGCCGCCGGCGAAGATCACGGACCTTCAGCAGGCCGCCGACAAAGCGGGCTGCGACCTGCGGCTGGAGCTGGAAGACGAGGGGAACACGCACCTCGCCCGCGACGGCGAACCGCCCGAATACAAAACCAACCCGCCGACCTCCGGCGACCACGTCGAACCTCCTTACCAGCAGGCCGACGGGGCTTACTCCGAGCAGCCCGAGCAGTTCAACGTGATCCACTCGCTCGAGCACGGGCGCCTGGCGATCCAATACTCGCCGGACCTGCCCGAGGCCGACCAGCTGGAGCTGAAGGGCCTCTACGACACGATGTACGGGGCCTCGATGCTCTTCCCCAACGAGGACATGCCCTACGCGGTCGCGGCGACGACCTGGACCAACATGATCGGCTGCGACGAATACAAAGGCGCGGCCACCCTCGACGCGATTCGGGCCTTCGGCAAAGAGACCTGGGGCAAATACGGCGGCGAGCCCGTCTTCGCCTTCAAATTCACCGGCCCGACGCCGGCTGAACCCGACGAAGGCTGAACCTAGGCGCGATAGGCGGGGAAGAAGCTCCCCGCCTCGCGGCCGGCGCTGAGCTCGGCGTACTTCCGCTCGTCGCAGATCAGCTCTGAGGTGAGCCAGGTCTGGCGGCGGTTGGCGAAGCCGCGCTTGAACTCCTCCAGCGCGTCCCCCGGGGAGATGCCGCCGCCGAGGTTGAGGGGAAGGCCGAGGTCGGCGGAGTGCTCGACGAGGCGGGTGACGACGTTCTTCATCGGCGCCTCGCGCAGGTGCGAGTCGGCGCTGCCGCTGAGGTAGTAGTGGAGGTAGCCGTCGCTGACCGCGGCTATCGAGGCGGCGGCGATCTCACCGTTCGGTGCGGTCGCGAGGGCGAGCCAGGTGCGATCGGCTTCGAGGAGGCGGTCGAAGTAGGCGGCGCCGAAGAAGTAGTGAGGGGCGGCGTCGGTGCGGCGCATCGTCTGCTCGTAGACGGAGAGGAAGCCGGCGCGCTGCTCGGGCGTGGTCTCGCCGCCGGGGATCAGCTCCATCCTGTAGCCGGCTTCCAAGTTGCGGCGAACCTGCCGCCGATCGCTCGGCCGGCTCTTCGGCGGCAGCTCCGGATCGGCGATCTGGACCACGTTCCGCTCGGTGGCGCCGGCTAATGGCGAGCCCCCGAGCCTATGACGGACGAAGATGCTGACGAGGCCGGTTGCGCTCCAGTCAACGGACGCCACGTCGAGGAAGGGAGCCGGGGGTATGTCCGCCGGAGCCTCCCCGCTGTTGCTCCGCCGGACATGCCCCCGGCTCCCTTCGACCACGCCTGGATATCCATAAGGAGAGATCGCGTCGCGCTCGCCGGTCCCATTGATCTCGCGGACGACGAGGGGAGCGAGGAGCTCGCCGGCTTCGTCTTCGATCCGGAGGGTGTGGGTGACACCCTCGGCGTCGAGGAAGGGGCGCGAGCGGAAGAACTCCTCGTCAACCGCGGCTTCGCCGCGGTCCTCGAGCAGTTCGGCCCGGGCGCTCAACCCAGCAGGTCCGCGGCGGCGGCGCGGAACTCGTCGGGGAGCACGCCCCAGACCTCGCAGTCGTCGGGCGGGGCGTCCTTGCGGGCGAGGTGGGCGCGCATCGTTCCCTCGTGCTTCCAGCCGAGGCCGGCGACGGTCTTCTTCGCCACCTCGTTGCGGGCGGGGATGCGGCCGTAGACGCGGTGGGCGCCGTACTCGTCGAAAGCCTTTGCGATCGTCAGTGCCTCGGCGCGGCGGCCGACGCCCTTGCCGCGGACGTCGTCGCCGATCAGGGCGCCGAGCTCGGGTGCGGTCTGGCGGAAGAGGCCGTAGAGGGCGGTGAAGCCGACCGGCTCCTCGTATCCCTCGACGACGATCGCGAACTTGCGGTCCTCGCCGGAGTCGTCCATCGCCCGCCGCGTCCACGCTTCCGCCTGCTCCAGCGTGAACCCGTCGCGCTGCTCCATCAGCGTCTTCGTCGCCTCCGGGTTGTTGAACCAGCGGTGGACGGCAGGCGCGTCCCCGGGCTGGAACGGGCGCAGCGACACCTTCGGGCGGTCGGTCACACAGCAAGCCTATGGGGCCTCCCGCTCGTCTGTCAGACGAGTGCGGGTGCGTCGACCCGGCGCCGCTCCAGCGCTTTGAGGACGACTCTCTCGACATCGGGGGAAGCACCCGAGATGTTGATCGAGAAGGTGACTTCCCCTGTCTTAACTTCTTCGACGAGGCGCGCGACGAACTCGTCGGCGAACGAGTGGCTGGTGCTGAGGATCCCCGAGAAATCAAGCGCAACCACAGCTGCGCTTCCCGCTTTCTGAACCAGGTCCGTTCGTAGCTCTTGCCCGAGGGGCCGGGTCGCGAGAGTTTTTCCGTGCTCTGCGAGTGCGTAGCTATACGCCATTCGCTGCCTCCTCTCGAACGGGTTCCAAGTCGACCCGATACTAGAAGAACTGCCGGAGGGTCAAGCTGAGACGAGGTCGTAGGTGATCCAGGTCCCGCGACGGAACCGAGCGGCAGGAAGTACCTCGATCTTCGGACTCTCCTGGACCGTCTGGATACGACAGAACCCGCTGGCCGAAAGAATGTCCATCCTCCCGGCATGAAGGGAGCTCGTCAGTGCTGCTTCGAAGACGGACGAGAAACCGATTCCACGATGGGGGTTGTTGGTTCCGCTGACGCTTTCCCTGGTCGCATGGGCAATCGCCCACCCGTCGTCACTCCACTCCGGATAGCGGCGGCGGATGTGCTCGGGAACTCCCATGCCCAGGTCGCCTATGGCAATCGTCACCTGTCGCTTAGGCTCGGTCACTCGGCGAACTGCGGCGAAGGCGCCGAGATCGTTCTCGCCGTGATCGATCGCGTTGGCGCACAACTCCGACATGGCCATAAATGCAGCGTGGCCGAGCGGCGAGACATCTGGCAGCTGGTACTCGAGGATCTCCTGCGTCCGTTCCGCCACCTCCTCCACTTCGCCGAACTCCCTCATGCAGGTGACCGGCATGATCGTGTCGTTCTCAGGAGGAACCGGCAGGAGTGGGTCCATGGACATCGCCTTGAAGACCCGTTCTGCTCGAGGGTCGGCGGGAGGAATGACCTTTACCTCCCTTCCCTCTCCTCTGTGCCAGTCGATGAACATCCGGAGGCGGACAGCGAACATCGGGTGGAGAGGAAGCTGAAGCCGGCTGCAATCGATCTCGATCCGGTCGGGCAGCTCGTGTGCAAGCGGGAAGTCGTCTCTCCAGCCGTCGCGAGTGCTCCTCGGTCCTAGTTCCTTGATCCAGGTCACCGGCCTCACCTTATGCAGCGATGCGGCGCCTCCAGCAGTTCAATCGGGGGCGAGACCCTGGGCGGTGAGGACCAGCCAGACGGTCTTGGCGAGGATGCGGAGGTCGAGGGTGAGGCTGCGGTGGTCGACGTACCAGACGTCGAGCTCGATCCGCTCCTCCCAGGGGATGCCGGCGCGGCCCTGGACCTGGGCCCAGCCGGTGATCCCGGGCAGCACCTCGTGGCGGCGTTTCTGGTGGGGCGTGTAGTCGTCAACCTGGGCTTTGATGGTCGGGCGGGGGCCGACGATCGCCATCTCGCCGCGCAGGACGTTGACCAGGTTCGGGACCTCGTCGAGGGAGGTGCGGCGGAGGAGGCGGCCGGGGGCGGTGACGCGGGGGTCGTCGCGGTAGACGACCTTGCCGACGCCGACGGGGTCGGAGCCCTGGACCATCGTCCGCAGCTTCCACATCTCGAACTCGCGGCCGCCGAGGCCGACGCGGCGCTGGCGGTAGACGACCGGGCCGGGGCTGGTCAGCTTGATCGCGATCGCCGCGACGAGGAGGAACGGCGAGAGGATCGCCAGGGCGAGGGCGGCGACGAGGATGTCGAAGGCGCGGGGCATCAGCGGGTCCCCTCGGCCTTCTCCCAGCGGCCGGATGCCCCGTGGCGCCAGCGGTCCCAGAGGCCGGCGGCGATCGAGGCCGTGGTCATCGCGTAGTAGCGGGCGACGCGGAAGGGGGTTATGGGGAGGAGGCGGCCGAGCAGCGCGGCGGCGATGAGCGCGAGCTGGAGGGCGAAGGTGAGGACGTAGAACCAGCCGTCGTCGAGCAGGAAGGCGTTGGCGACGAGCGCGACCAGGTGCAGGAACGGGCTGAGGTAGCGGAGCAGCCGGTGGGAGGCGATCTCGAAGGCGAACAGCGGCGGGTAGCCGCGGGGCGAGAGCATTCCCTCGCCGACGACGATGTCCCAGAGGCCGACCATCATCCGGCGCTTGCGGGCGAACTCGCCTTCCAGGGTCGGGACCATCTTCTCCTCGGCGCGGGCGGCGGGGGCATAGAGGGAGCGCAGGCCGCGCTTGGCGAAGGCGAAGGGAAAGCTGAGGTCGTGGCTGCCGGAGGGGGCAAGGGGGATGTAGGCGCTGCGGCGCACGGCGTAGATCGCGCCGTTGCCGCCGGTGACGCCGGCGAGCGAGGACTCCATCTCCCGCACCGCCATCTCGTAGTGCCAGTAGGCGCCCTCGAGGTTGCCGCCGCCGGGGTCGAGGAAGCGGACCTGGCCGCAGACGTAGGCGACCTGGGGGTCGGCGAAGGGGGCGACGAGCTGCCGGAGCGCGTCCGCGGCCCAGGCGCTGTTGGCGTCGGAGAAGGCGAGAACCTCCCCGGTCGCCTGCTCGGCGGCCGCGTTGAGTGCGGCGATCTTGCCGCCGGGCGGCAACTCGAGGACGAGGTCGGCGCCAGCGGCACGGGCGCGCTCGGCGGTCGCGTCGGAGGAGCCGTCGGAGGCGACGACGACCTGCAGGCGCTCGCGCGGGTAGTCGAGCGCCAGCGCGTTGGCGACTTTCGCCGCGATCACGTCCTCCTCGTCGTAGGCGGGAACGATCAGCGACACATTCGGCACACCCTCTGCGTCGTTTCCACCCTTTGTGCCCCTGGGGAGACCAAAAGGGTGGAAACGACCTCGCCGGACCAGGTGGGTCAGGGTCCAGAGAGCCAGGGGGTAGCCGAGGTGGGTGTAGACGATCGCGCCGGCGCTGAGCCAGAAGAGGATCGCGGCGGCGGTGTTCATCGGCGCTTCCCTTCACCTTCGTCCCGGGCCTCGATCAGCTCGCGGTAGAGGTCGAGGGTGCGGCGGGCGGCCTCGACCCAGGAGAAGGGGCCGGCGGCGGCGCGGGTCGCGGCGGCGGCCAGTTCGGCACGGGCGGACTCGTAGGCGACCAGCTCCTCCAGGGTGGCGGCCAGCGCCGCGGTGTCGCCGGGGGGCACGAGGCGAGCCGCTCCGGTCGCGGCCACCTCCGGGAAGCCGCCGACCGCGCTGAGGACCAGCGGCTTGCCGAAGGCGAGGCCGGTGTAGAGGACGCCGGAGTGCTCGGCGTCGAGGTAGGGGAGGACGACGAGGTCGGCGCGGCGGAAGATCGCCGGGATGTCGGCGTCGTCGACGAACCGGGTGACGAAGCGGACGCGGCCGCCGGCTTCGGCCGCCAGCCGGCGCAGCGGCGCCACGTCCATCCGCGGGTTGCCGACGATCCAGAGCTCGGCATCGCCGGAGCCATGGCTTGCGGCGATCCGGCCGTAGGCCTCGATCAGGTTCTCGATCCCCTTGTAGGGGCGGAGCAGGCCGAAGCAGAGGATCACGGGCCCTTGGGCACCCTCGAGCTCGGCGGGCAGCGGCTTCTCCTCCGGCAGCTGCGTCAGGTAGTCGAAGGCGCCGTGGGGGATGACGCGCACCTTGGCGGCGTCGAGGCCGACCTCGTCCCGGAGGCGGGCGGCGCTGTGCTCGGAGTGGGCGACGACGGCGTCCATGACGCCGAAGACGCGACGGGCGATCCGGACCCGCCGGCGGCTCGGCTGCGGCGGCAGGATGTAATGGGCGGTCATCACCCGCGGTCGCTGCCGGGGCAGCATGTTGACGTCGAGCGGCGGGATCGTCAGCCACTGGTAGTGGACCACGTCGGCATCGACGAGCCGGCGTAAGCGGAGCATGTCCGGGAGGTGCTCGGCGGCCTTGAAGGGGAGGCGCGCCTGGGCCTGGAGCCCTCGCTTGGCGGAGCGGCGATAGAAGCACTCGCTGACCCGGTAGCCCTCGGCGGGGGGTACAGGGCCGTAGAGGAAGCGGCTGGTCAGCAGCTCGACCTCGGCGCCGGCGCGCGCGAGGGCGGCCGCGAGGGCGCGGTCGTAGGGCGGCGTGAAGGCCGAGGGGTCGACGAGCTGAACCTTCATGAGACCGGGCGGATTATCGTGACCCCCTTGGCGCCCACGCTCTCCTACTGCGTCGTGAACACGAACGGCCGCGAGTACCTGCTCGCCTGCCTGGCGGCGATCGAGCGCACGCATCCCGAGGAGGTCGAGGCGGAGATCCTCGTCCTCGACAACGCCTCCGACGACGGCTCGGCCGAGGCGGTGCGGCAGCTCGGCGCCGAGATCCGCCTGATCGCCCTGAAGCAGCGGACCGGCAAGGCGGAGAACGACTCGACCCTGATGCGGGAGGCGCGCGGCAGGTACTGCCTGCTGCTGAACGAGGACTCGGAGCTGCGGCCGGGGGCGACGGAGGCGCTGCTGGCGGCGCTGGAGCGCGAACCGAAAGCGGCCGCGGCGACGGCGCAGCTGCTCGACTCCGGCGGCAGGCCGGTTCCATCGGCCTGGCGCTTCCCCGGCGTCGGCACCGCGGCGATCGGCGCGCTCTTCCTCCATCGTCGCTTCACCGTGCAGAGCACCGGCAGGGAGACCCGGCGGGTCGACTGGGCGCAGTCGAGCGCGCTGATGGTCCGGCGCGAGGCGGCCGCCGCGGTCGACTACATGGACCCCGACTTCTTCGTCTACTACGACGAGTGCGACTTCGCCAAGCGGCTGCACGAGGCCGGCTGGCACTGTCTCTTCGTCCCCGCCGCCGAGGCGGTGCACCACGACCAGCTCTCCACCGACCTCGCCAAGGGCCTCCCCCGCATCGTCGAATTCCACCGCAACCGCGACCTCTACATGCGCAAGCACCACGGGCGCGGGGCCGCCCTGGCGGTGCGCCTCCTCACCGCCTGGACCTACGCGCTGCGCGCCCTGGCCGCCACCGTCCTCCCCAACCGCTCCGCGCCGATCATGTGGGCCCACGCCCGCCAGGCGCTCTTGCCAGGACGCGGCGAGTCCCTCCGCGACCGCGCCTCCCGAACTGCATCAGATTCTGGTTCTCCTACCGCCAAAATTTGATGCAGTTCGGGAGGGGGTCAGGTTCTGGCGTCCTCGTCCATTCGCTCGGCCTCGTAGGCCTCGGGGATGCGGCCGTCGACGGCGGGCTCGCGTCGGGTCGCGGCGATGCCGGCGGCGAGGAGCTCGCGGGGGTGGCGGAGGCGGGCTAGCCAGCGGCGCTCTTCGAGGGTGAAGAAGCCGGTCGCGAAGAGGGCGAGGGGGTAGGCGGCGAGGAGGGCGGCGCGGAGGAGGAGGCCGTCGATGCCGTCGGTGGGGACGAGGAGTTCACCGACGCCGACGAGGACGGCGACGGTGAGGACGACGCGGAGGAGGCGGCCCCACTCGTAGGGGACCGGAAAGAGGCGCTGGGTGAACGCGTACATCAGGCCGAGGCCGAGCAGGTAGGAGAGGGCGAGCGCGAGGCCGGCGCCGGCGATCCCCAGCGGCGGGACGAGGATGAGGTTGAGGGCGACGTTGGCGACGAGGGCGCCGATCGCGGCCGGGAAGTTGAACTCGGTGCGGCCGGTGCGGCCGAGGATCACGATCAGCACCTGGTAGAGCGCGTAGAGGGTGACCCCGATCGTGATCAGGCCGATCGCCTCGTAGGACTCGAAGAACTTCGGCGCCGCCAGCGCCCGGACGATCCAGCGCGAGAACAGCCACATGCCGGCGACGACGAAGGCGCAGCCGGCGGTGAAGAGGGTGACGACGGTGGCGTAGAGGCGGCGGGCCTCCTCGTTGTCGCGGATCGAGTAGGCGAGCGGGGGCCATGCGAGCTGGAAGCCGCGGACGAGGACGTTGACCGCCTGCGCGAACTTGGTCGCCAGCGAGTAGAGGCCCGCCTCGGCGAGGCCGATGGTGCGGACGATGATCAGGCGGTCGACGAAGTTGAGCAGGTACAGGGAGACCTCGGCCGGCATCGTCGGCAGGCCGAAGCGGAAGAGACGGCGCAGGAGCCCGCGGTCGAAGCGCAGCGAGAGGCGCCGCCACTGCAGGGCGACGAGGCCGAGGGCGAAGGCGGCGCCGGTCAGGTAGCTGCCGAGCAGGAGCCCGCGCGCGCCCTCGTCGAGGCCGACGACGAGGACCACGGTCAGCGCGATCGAGGCGAGGACGTTGAGCATCGTCGTCGCGAAGAAGGCGCGCGCCCGCTCCTCGAGCCGGAACAGCGTCAGCAGGAACTCCCACATCGTCAGCACCCAGAGGCCGGCGATCGCGATCCGCACCAGATCGGCGGCTTCGCCGGGGCTGAGGGAGGGCCGCTCCTCGGTGAGGAGCAGCGCCTCGGAGATCGGCCCGGCGAACGGGAGCACGACGAGAGCGCCCAGCAGCGAGAGCCAGAAGAGGCCGGCGAAGGTGGAGGCGACGACCCGGGCGGGGTCCTCGTCGTCCTTGTAGTAGAAGCGCAGGATCGCCTCGATCAGGCCGAGGCGGATGACGATGCTGGCGGCGACGACGGCCGAGAAGAGCACCTCGGCGGCGCCGTAGTCCTCGGGGCTGAGGTAGCGCGTGTACAGCGGCAGCAGCGCGACCGCGATGACCTTGGAGAGGATGCTCGCGGCGGTGTAGGCGGCGCCGGTCGTCGCCAGGCGGCGCAGGTAGCCCGACATACCGGGACCCTACGCCGGGTCGCGGACTTCGGGAGGAGCCGCGTGCGCCAGTGAAGCCCCTATCGCCAGCAGCACCCACGTGATCGGGTCGTCGAAGAACCCGGCATACGACAGCGTGTGAACCAGAAGCGCGACGAACGCAGCCAGGACGGCGGCCCGGGCGGCTATTCCGGCGACAGGACCCGCCGGCCGAGCGGCCCAGATGCCTCGGCTGAGGGTCTGCAGCGCGACCAGGATCAACATGAGGTAGGCGACGAGGCCGATCAGGCCCTGCTCGGCCGCGACGGTCACGGGCTCGGTGTGAGACTCGCTCACCGGGACGTCCCTGTCCTCGCGGTGGTCGCGATAGGCCTGCTGGAACGAGCCCGACCCATATCCCCAGAGCGGCCGTTCGGAGAAGAGCTCGGCGCCGCCCTCGACCAGGTTGGCGCGCCCGCCGGTGATGATGTTGAGGCGATCCAGGTCGGCCTTCCCTCCCGCACCGACGACGACCACGGCGGCGCCGACCAAGCCGACCGCCACCGCCGCCAGCGTCCAGCGGGGCCGGCTCCAGCGGATCGCCGCCAGCACCGCGAGACCCGCGAGCAGGGCGATGAAGCTCGACTGCGAGTAGGTCGGCATCAGCCCGATCCAGAGGACGGCGATCAGCCCGGTGAGGAGCCAGAAGGTCTGGCGGGTGCGCGCCCAGAGCAGCGCTGCGGTGGCGAGGACGGTGACCAGGGCCAGGTAGCGGCCGTAGACGTTCGGGTCCCAGAAGACCGAGTTGACCCGGAAGTAGGTGTGGAACTCGTTCGACCGGATCACCTGGTCGTTCCAGAAGAGGTCGCGGGTCGACCACTCGACGCTGCCGACGAGAACGAACGCCGCCGCCTCGACCCCGACGAGCACCAGCGACCAGCGCAGCAGCCGCTGGTCCCACCGCACGTCCTGAAGCAACGCAAAGACGACGGTGAACGGGACCAAGAAGAAGCAGACGTTCTGCAGGCCCTGTGAGAAGTCGACGGAGTACAGCGTCTGAATCGCGTAGAGGGCCACCACTGCGGCCAGGACCCTCGGCAGCCGGGCGCCGGGTCCTGCGGCGACAGGACCCGCCTGCCGGGAGCCCCAGTCCCTGATTGCTACAGCGACCGCGCCCGCCGCGATCACCAGGTACAGCGGCACCAGCAGGTTGGCGGTGTCCCCGCCCGCCTCCAGGGGCACCCGGAACGGGAGGGCGAAGATGATCGCCAGGGGCAGCAGGAGCGGCCA
>DASUQZ010000080.1:0-6985 GCA_036280335.1 Solirubrobacterales bacterium | reverse complement strand
GCAGCGTATGGGGTGGTGTCGCTTTATGCGCCCATATGGACGCATAAGTCGACACGCCTAGCTGCCTGCTCCGACCAGCTCGGGCTCCTGCTCGCGGCTGCCGCTCTGGATCTCGATCCGGGTCGGCTTCCGCTCCGCCGGCTTCGGCATCCGCACCTCGAGCACGCCGCGCTCGTAGCTGGCCTCGATGTTGTCGGCCTCCACGCCCTTCGGCAGCTCCAGCGACCGCGAGAACCGGCCGAAGGAGCGCTCGACCCGGTGGAAGCCCTCCCGCTTCTCCTCGTGCTGGGCCTTGCGCTCGCCGGAGACGGTGAGGACGCCGTCCTTCACCTCGATCTCGATCTCGTCGCGGTCGACGCCAGGCAGGTCGGCCCTCAACACCAGGTTGTCCTCGGTCTCGACCAGGTCCATCGGCGGAATCCACCGCCGCGACCCGTAGCCGCTGGCGACAGCGCCCTCTCGGCGGCCGAAGAAGCTGTCGAAGAGCCGGTTCATGTCGCCCTGGAGAGCGTCCAGCTCCCGGGCCGGATCCCATCTCACAAGTGCCATCTTCTTACCTCCTGCTTCCTTTGCCCCACGCGGTCGCTGCGGGGGCGCGTTCCTAAGGATCTTCCTGTCGGGAAGTATAAAAATCTAAGTGTTCTCCTGTCAAGTTTATGTATTCTTCGGAGATTGCGGAATCGCAGGGGGGAGACTTTCTGTCCGCGGGGCCTTTAACCTCTGAAACGTGAAGCTCAACTTGGAGTCATCCGATATCCGCACTCAGAAGAATCCCCCGTCCGGGAGTACTCCTGGTCCCACCATGGAAAGACGCCACTGGTTTGGAAACCGGATCCGATGGACGGCCCAGCTCGTTCGCGACGAACTCGCGCGCCGACGGAACCGCCAAGAATCGCTCTTCTAGAGCACGCCCCATCGGGGAGGGTCCATGTCGGAGCGCATGATCAGAGCGATCATGCAGGGAATCGTTTCCGGCGTCTGCTTGATCGCCGGTCTCGCCGTGCTGATCTTCGAACTGGGGGACCCCGCAGTCCAGAAGCTGGCAGCTGGCTGGGTAGGCGCGGTTCTCGGATTCTGGCTCCAGTGACGCCCTGCTGCTAGGCGAGCAGCGAGCGGCCCGTCATCGCCTCCGGCTGGGGGATGCCGAGGAGGTCGAGGGCGGTGGGGGCGACGTCGGCGAGGATGCCGCCGTCGCGGAGGTGGATTCCCTTGCTGGTGACGATGAAGGGGACCGGGTTGAGCGAGTGGGCGGTGTTGGGGGAGCCGTCGGGCTCGAGCATGTGGTCGCAGTTGCCGTGGTCGGCGGTGACGATGCAGGTGCCGCCCTTGGCGGTGACGGCCTCGACGACTTCGCCCAGGTGGCCGTCGACGGCCTCGACCGCCTTGACCGCGGCGGGGATCACGCCGGTGTGCCCCACCATGTCGGGGTTGGCGAAGTTGATGACCCCGAAGCGGTAGGTGCCGGCTCCCCAGCGGGAGACGAAGGCCGCGGCCGCGCCGGCTGCGCTCATCTCCGGCTTGTGGTCGTAGGTGGGAACGTCGCGCGGGGATTCGACCAGGCAGTGTTCTTCGCCCTGCAGCTCCTGCTCGCGACCGCCGTTGAAGAAGTAGGTGACGTGCGCGTACTTCTCGGTCTCGGCGACGTGGAGCTGGGTCCCCCCCGCCTCGGCGATCGTCTCCGCCAGCGTCGTCTGCGGCCGCTGCTCGGGGAAGGCGACCGGGTAGGGCCAGCCCTTGCGGTACTCGGTCATCGTCGTCAGGTCGAGCGGCGAGGCGCCGGCGCGGGAGAACTCTTCGAAGCCGGGCTCGGCGAGGGCACGGCTCATCTGCCGGGCCCGGTCCGGGCGGAAGTTGATGAAGATCGCGACGTCGCCGTCGGCGGCGCCGTCGTAGTCGCCGATCACCGTCGGCTTGACGAACTCGTCGGTCTCCCCGCGCTCGTAGGACTCGGCGATCGCGGCGGCGGAACTGGGCGCGCGCAGCCCCTCGGCGTGGACGATCGCATCGTAGGCGAGCTTGGTCCGCTCCCAGCGGGTGTCGCGGTCCATCGCGTAATAGCGGCCGCTGACGGTGGCGACGCGGCCGGCCGCCCGCAGCCAGCGCTCCAGCTCCTCCAGGTAGCCCCGGCCGCCGTGCGGCAGCGTGTCGCGCCCGTCGGTGAAGGCGTGGAAGACGACGTCCGGGACCCCCTCCTGCGAGGCCAGCTCGATCGTCGCCTCGATGTGCTCCCAGCCGGAATGGACGCCGCCGTCGGAGACGAGCCCGAGCAGGTGGAGGCGGCCGCGCGGGCTGTTGCGGGCGCGCTCGCAGGCGGCGAGCAGCGCCTCGTTCTCGAAGAAGCTGCCGTCGGCGACGGCGTCGTCGATCCGGGCCAGGTCCTGCTTGACGATCGCCCCGGCGCCGAGGTTGAGGTGGCCGACCTCGGAGTTGCCCATCTGCCCCTCCGGCAGACCGACGTCGCGGCCCTGGGCCGACAGCTGGGTGTGGGGGAACTCGCTCCAGAGGCGGTCGAAGACCGGCGTCTCGGCCAGCGAGATCGCGTTGCCCGGCCCCGGCTCGGCCAGCCCCCAGCCGTCGAGGATGATCAGGGCGAGGGAGGGGACGAGCGGGCTCATCGGCTCAGTTTGCCGCGTCGACTATGGCGGCGAAGTCCTCGGCGTCGAGGCTGGCGCCGCCCACCAGCGCCCCGTCGACGTCCGGCAGCGAGAGCAGCTCGGCGGCGTTGCCGGGCTTGACCGAGCCGCCGTAGAGGACCCGCACCCTGTCGGCCGCCGCGCCGCGCGCCCGCAGCACGTCGCGGATGAAGGCGCAGGCCTCCTGGGCCTGCTCGGGCGTCGCGGTGCGCCCGGTGCCGATCGCCCAGATCGGCTCGTAGGCGATCACGACGTTGGCGATCTGCCCCGCCTCGATGCCGCCGAGGTCGGCCTGCAGCTGGCGCTCCAGCACTTCCTCGGTCTCGCTGGCGTCGCGCGCCTCCTCGCTCTCCCCCACGCAGAGGATCGGCTCCAGATCGGCGGCGAGCGCGGCGGGCACCTTGCGGGCCAGCGCCTCGTCGGTCTCGTTGAAGTACTGGCGGCGCTCGGAGTGGCCGAGGACGACCGCCTCGACGTCGAGCTCGGCCAGCATCGGCGCCGAGACCTCGCCGGTGAAGGCGCCGGAGTCCTCCTCGTGCATGTTCTGGGCGGCGACCTTGACCGCGGTCCCGTAGCGGCGCTCGACCACGGCGGTCAGCGCCGTGAAGGGCGCACAGATGACGACGTCCGACTGGGTGGCAGCGATCCGCGGCAGCAGCGCATCGACGAACTCGGCCGCCTCGGCGACGGTCTTGTGCATCTTCCAGTTGGCGGCGATGTACGGGGTGCGCTCAGGCATCGGTGTCTCCCTCCTCGGCGTCGAGCAGTGCCTCGACGCCCGGTAGTTCCTTCCCCTCCAGCAGCTCCAGCGAGGCGCCTCCCCCGGTCGAGACCCAGTCGACCTTCTCCTCGAGGCCGAACTGGTTCAGCGCGGCGACGCTGTCGCCGCCGCCGACCACGGTGGTCCCCGGCGCCTCGGCCACCGCCTCGGCCACCCGGCGGGTGCCGGCGGCGAACGGCTCCAGCTCGAAGGCGCCCATCGGCCCGTTCCAGAGCACCGTGCCCGCCGCGGCGATCGCCTCCGCGTAGGCCTCGGCGGTGCGGGGGCCGACGTCGAGGCCCATCCAGCCCTCCGGCACCTCCACCCCGTCGCTTTCCTTGCGCTCGGTCTCGGCCGAGAACTCGCGCCCGAGGACGAGGTCGACCGGCAGCATCAGCTCGCAGTCGGACTGCTCGGCCCGCTCCAGCGCCTCCTTCGCCAGCTCGACGCCCTCGACCAGCGAGTTCCCGGTCTCGATCCCCTGTGCCTTGAAGAACCCGAAGCACATCGCGCCGCCGATCAGGATCCGGTCGGCGACTTCGAGGAAGCGGTCGATCACCCCGACCTTGTCGGAGACCTTGGCGCCGCCGAGGACGACGACCAGCGGCCGCTGCGGGGACTCGACCACCCTGGTCAGCTCCGTCACCTCGCGCTCGAGCAGCAGCCCCGCGTAGGCGGGCAGGTGGTCGGCGACGCCGGCCGTGCTGGCGTGCGCGCGGTGGGCGGCGCCGAAGGCGTCGTTGACGTAGAGGTCGGCGAGCTGGGCGAGGTTTTCGGCCAGCTTCGGGTCGTTCTTCGTCTCCCCCGGCTCGAAGCGGACGTTCTCTAGCAGCAGCACGTCGCCCGGCCCGAGCCCGCCGCAGGTGACTTCGACATCGCCTTCCGTCACGCCCGGGGCCAGCTTCACCTCGATCCCGAGGATCTCGCCCAGCCGCTTCGCGACCGGCGCCATCGAGAGGTCCGGGTTCCGTTCGCCCTTCGGGCGGCCGAGGTGCGAGACCAGGATCACCGCCGCGCCGCGTTCCCGCAGCAGCTCGATCGTCGGCAGCGCCGCGCGGATGCGGGTGTCGTCGGCGACGGCGCCGTCGGCCAGGGGGACGTTGAAGTCCACCCTGACGAGGACGCGGCGCCCCTTGACCTGCGCGTCGCGGACGCTTGCCTTGGCGAAAGCCATCAGCGGGTGCGAGGCAGGGCCGCCAGGGCTACAGGACCTTGCCGACCAGCTCGACGCAGCGGTTGGAGTAGCCCCACTCGTTGTCGTACCAGCTGACCGCCTTGACCAGCTTGCCGTCGCCGATCACCATCGTCTGGTCGGCGTCGAAGATCGACGAGTGCGGGTCGCCGACGATGTCGGTGGAGACGATCGGGTCCTCGGTGTAGGAGAGGATCCCCTTCATCGGCCCCTCGGCCGCCGCCTTGACGGCGGCGTTGACCTGCTCGGCGGTCACCGCTTCGGGCGTCGTGAAGGTGAGGTCGACGACCGAGCCGGTCGGCACCGGCGCCCGCATCGCGAACCCGTTCAGCTTGCCGTTCAGCTCCGGCAGCACGAGGCCGACAGCCTTGGCGGCGCCGGTCGTGGTCGGGATCAGGTTGAGCGCCGCGGCCCGCGCCCGGCGCAGGTCCTTGTGCGGCATGTCCTGCAGGCGCTGGTCGGCGGTGTAGGCGTGGATCGTCGTCATCAGCCCCTGCTCGATCCCGAAGGCGTCGTTGAGGACCTTCGCCAGCGGCGCCAGGCAGTTGGTCGTGCAGGAGGCGTTGGAGATGATGTGGTGGTTCTCGGCGTCGTAGTCGGAGTCGAAGTTGACGCCGAGCGCGACGGTCACATCGGGCTCCTTTGCGGGGGCGGAGATGATCACCTTCTTGGCGCCGGCCTCGAGGTGCTTGGCGGCGTCGGCGCGGGCGGTGAAGAGGCCGGTCGACTCGATCACCACGTCGACGCCGAGCTCGCCCCAGGGAAGCTGGGCCGGGTCGCGCTCGGAGAGGACCTTGAGCTCGTCGCCGTCGACCGTGATCGAGTCTTCGCCGGAGCTGGAGATCTCGCCCGGGTAGCGACCGAGGATCGAGTCGTACTTGAGCAGGTGGGTCATCGTGGCGGTGTCGACGAGGTCGTTGACGGCGACGAAGTCGATGTCCGCGTTAGCCGCCTTGGCGGCGCGGAAGACGTTGCGCCCGATGCGGCCGAAACCGTTGATGCCGACCTTCACAGCCATGAACCAATTCCTCCTCGATGTTGTGTGGGAAGCCGATCCTATGGACTCGGCGCTTTCGGCCCCGGTTAGTCCGAGCCGATGGTGATCTCGATCTCGTACCCGTCCGGGTCCTTCAGAAATGCGGAGTAGGAGCCGGACCCGTGGGAGCGCTGCTCACCGGGGTCGGAGACGCTGACTCCGCCCGCTTTCACGCCGTTCTCCCAGGCCGCCTTGACCGCGACGATCCCCAGCGCCGAGAAGCTGAGTAGGCCGAAGCCGGGCGCTGGGTCGTGCTTGGCGGAGACGAAGAAGACCGGTTTGGCGATGCCCCAGCCGATCGTCTGGTCCTGCTCGAAATGCCGCCGCCAGCCCAGAGGGGCCAGCATCGAGTCGTAGAAGGCGGCGCTGCGGTCGAGGTCGCCGACCTCCAGGAGGACGTGGTGAAGCATTGAGCAATGGAGGCTATAGATCTAGCCGGACCGCGGGCTCCAGCGGAAGAAGCGGATCGCCAGCAGCAGGCCGGCGACTCCCCAGATCGCGACGACGAGCAGCTCGTGGCCGGCGACCGAGCTGCCGGAGTGCGGGACGTAGGCGCTGAAGAAGGCCTCGAAGAAGGGGCGCACGGGGAAATGGTCGGCGAAGTCGATGACCCCGCCGGGGAGCTCGTCTTCGGGGATGAAGATGCCGGAGAGGAAGTAGAGCGGCAGCAGCAGGGCGTTGACGATCGCCGCGGCGGCGTCCTGCGAGGGGATGACGGCGGTGAGGGCGATGCCGAGGCAGCAGAACGCGGCGGCGCCGACGACCAGGGTGAGGAGGATCGCCGGCAGCCGGGACCAGGGGAACTCGACCCCGTAGAGGAGGCCGCCAATCGCCGCCAGCAGCACCAGCATCATCAGCGCGACGACGATCGAGTTGCCGACCCGCCCGGCGATGAAGACCCAGGCCGGCATCGGGGTGCCGCGGCCGCGCTTGAGGCGGCCGTCTTCGCGGGCGATCACCAGGGTCATCGCCAGGGTCTGCATGGTCGCCGAGATCACGGCGAGCGACATGATCGCCGGCACGTAGTAGGTCGTCGCCTCCACCCCGCCTTTGACCGCGATGGTCGAGCCGTCGAAGACGACGGCGAGGATCAGGAACACGACGACCGGGAACATCACCGTGAAGAAGACCGCCGCCGGGTTGCGCCAGAACGCCTTCTGGTCGTAGCGCAGCTGGTGGGCGACGAGGGCCATCGCGCTCACGGCGACGTCTCCTCCGGAGCCGTCAGCTCCAGGTAGACGTCCTCGAGCGAGGGACGGGTGACTTCGAGCCCCTCGAGCTCCTCACCCGACTCGAGGGCCGCGCCGGTCAGCTCGTGCAGGGTCTTCACCGGGGTCATCGTCTCGACGCTGACCTCCTCCCCG
>DASUQZ010000079.1:0-7280 GCA_036280335.1 Solirubrobacterales bacterium | reverse complement strand
GACCTTGCCGCCCGCTCAAGCGGGAACTGAAAACGCCTACGACGATGGAAAAGGAAGAAAAAGGCCTGCGCCTGGTCGGCCACAAGGGCGCCGACGCGATCGTCTCCGGCAACACGCTGGAGAGCTTTCGGGCGGCGGTCGAGCACGGGGTCCACACGATCGAGTTCGACGTGCTCTGGCTGCCGGACGCGCACCTGCCGCCGGAGGAGCGGCACCCGCTGGTGGTCGCGCACGACTGGGGGGACGCGGAGCGGCGGACGCCGCTGAAGCTGACCGAGGCGCTCGACGCCTTCCTCGAGCCGCCGCTGGACCGGGTCGAGATCGACCTCGACATCAAGCTGCCGGGGAGGGAGGAGGAGGTCGTCGAGGCGCTGCGGGAGCGGGACCTGCTCGAGCGGGCGATGATCTCGACGATGGAGCTGCACACGCTGGGCCGGATCCTCGAGCTGGAGCCGGCGCTGCGGCGCGGCTGGACCTATCCCAAGGTGACCCGCGACTGGACCGCGAAGCGCTGGGCGAAGGGGCCGATGCTGGCGGCGCTGGTGGGGATGCGCCACCGCCTCCCCGGCCTCGCCGCCCAGAAGCTTCCCCAGTTCGGCGTCGAGGCGATGTGGGTCTACCACCCGCTGGTCACGCCGCGCCTGGCGCGGATCTGCAAGCTCGCCGGGGTCGAGCTGATCGCCTGGACCGTCGACGACACGGCGCGGATGGAGAAGCTCGCCGCGATGGGCGTCGACGGCATCTGCTCCAACGACCCGCGCCTCTTCGCTCGTTTCCACCCTTGACGTTCCTATAGGAACACAAAGGGTGGAAACGATGTGGCTGGCGGGGGGTTAGGCGAGGAGGGTGGGGTCGACCGGCGGCACGCCGTAGTCGGCGCGCAGCTCTTCGAGCGGGACCTCGGTGGCGGCCCAGAAGTCCCACTCGGCGTCGACCACGTCGACCGTGGTCGCGGCCCCACGGTCCCAGGCGGTCCAGAAGTGGCGCGGCTCCAGCGCTCCGTGGGCGCTGTTGGCGAGTTCGCTCAGCTCGACCCCGACGTGCCAGCTGTAGATCACGGGAAGGACCTCGGCCGCCATCGGATGGTCGGGGTGCATGGCGCCGATGAAGGTGGAGACACAGACCTCGCCGGCTTCCGAGGTCGAGTAGCCGCTCAGCACGTGGCTGCTGTCGTGGGGCGTCGTGAAGCCCTCCGCGAGGCCGTTCGGGTTCCCCGGGAACTCGAAGGAGTTGCGCTTGAAGTGGTCGTAGAAGGCGTGCCCGAAGCTCTCCGGGGGCAGGCTGCCGAGCGCCTCGTAGCGAGCCTCCAGCTCCGGGTCGGGCGCGTCCTTGTAGGGCAGGAAGGGGGCGACGGCGCTGATCTCGAGCCGGTCGGCGTCGAGGTGGGGGAAGCTCTCCACGTTCTTGCGCATGATGCAGGCGGCGGCCTGGGCGACCTCGTCCTCCGCCACCTGGGTGAGGATCTCCAGGTAGCCGTCGCGGACGCCGAGGGCGCTCGCGTAGGCGCGGACGAGGGCGGTCTTGCCGGGATCGACGACGCCGTCGACGAGCGACATCACCGAGAGCATCCGCACCGCCTGCTCGGCCTCCCCCTCGTCGTCGAGGAGGGCGGCCAGGCCCGCCGGGTCGACCGGGGCGATCTCGTCGGGGCGCACTCCCGCCAGGCCGAAGACGATCGTCGCCGCCCCCGTGATCGTCTCCCGGTCCATCTTGGTCACGGCGCCCTCGCCGTGCTCCAGCGCGACGGCGCGCATCGCGCCGAGGATTCCCAGCGCCTGCTCTCGTGGAACCTCGATCAGCACGGCGGGCGGGCTAGACGGTGCCCGGCGTGGCGGTCGGCGGCGCGTTGCGCCCGCGCCCGCGGCCTTTGACCTTCACCGCCGACTCCAGCTCGTCCTGGGTGAAGCCGCCGACGGTCTCGCCGTCGAGCGCGTAGCGGTAGAGGGCGACCCCGAAGATGCCGCTGAGCGCGCGGGAGACCAGCAGCGCGATCGCCAGCACCAGCGCCCCGACCACGACCAGCAGCGCGCCGAGGAAGGAGGCCGAGGACCAGAGGACGACCCCGCCGACGATCAGGGCCGCGGCAGGCAGCACGCCGAGCAGGAAGACGGCGGCGCCGATCGCGATGTTGCCGGTGATCTGCTGCCCCCAGCGCTCGCGGAACAGCGAGGCGGAGCGCTTGATCGTCTCGAACGGCCCGGTGCCCTCGATCGCGATCACCGGCACCGCCAGGAAGGTGACCAGCGACCAGGCCATCCCGACCAGGCGGGCGGCGACCGTGCCCAGCGTTCCGCCCTGGTTTTCCAGCACGCCCATCACCAGGCTGATCGCGGCCGAGACGGCGGCCCAGCCGGAGATCTGGGAGACGCGGCTGCGGGCGACGGCGAGACCGTCGGAGACGGTCGCCTCCTCGCCGCGGAAGATCCTGTCGGCGCAGGCGGCGAGGCCGACGCTGAAGTAGAAGCCGACGAAGCTGAGGACGTAGACGCCGATCGCGATCAGCGGGATCGCCCCGGCCAGCTGGTCGTCGTCCCACAGGTAGAGCCCGGGGCCGAGGAAGACGATCGCCAGCAGGGTCGTGGCCACCGCGCCGTAGAGCGGGAACCTGATCAGGGACGGGTGCTCCCTCAGCAGCGCCCAGCTTTTCTTCGTCAGGCCCCAACCGCGTTTGATCCTGCCCATCGTTCCTCCTTCGCTTTTCCGGGCGAGCGCCCGCAGACTCAGAGGGTTTCGGCCAAACCGGGCGTGCGCTTGACCCCTCGCTCCTCGAAATAGTCCCACTCGAGCTCGCCCAGCTCGGTCGCCGGCGGGTCCGCGTAGACCCACTCGCGGGCGATCCGGTGCCAGTTGCGCTTCGCCCGCAGCTGCCCGAGCACGGCGACGACGCCGATTTCCATCCGCCGCCCCATCAGCTCGTCGGCGGGCAGCGAGGCCCGCCGCATCACGTCGTAGTACTCCGAGCGCGGGTCGTTGGTCGACTCGATGATCTTCATCACCCGCCGCGGCGTGATCTCCAGCTCCCGGTCCTCGGTGACGAACCAGCCGCCGACCACGCGCATGTGCTCGAGCAGGCGCTCGGCGTCGAGCTTCGAGGGCTTCTTGACGAAGCCGAGGTCGTGCAGGGCCTGGCGGTAGGCCTCGGGGTCGTCGCGCGAGGCGGCGTCGAAGGCGCGCTGCTCGAGCAGGATCTGCTCGCGGTCGATCTTCTTGGTCATCCCGAAGTCGAGGAAGGCGACCCGGTCGTCGTCCATGAGGATGTAGTTGCCCGGGTGGGGGTCGGCGTTGAAGTGCTGCAGGTGGTAGATCGAGCCGAAGCTGCAGCGGAAGACGATCTCGCCGAAGCGGCTGCGCTCCTCGTGGGAGAGCTCCTTGATCTCCTCGAAGCCCCGGCCCGTGACCAGCTCGGTCACCAGCACCCGCCGCCGCGAGAGGCGGGTCACCACTTCCGGCACGTAGATGAACGGGTGGCCGCGGTAGGCGCGGGCGAAGGAGCGCTGGTTCTGCGCCTCGTACTCGTAGTCGAGCTCCTCCATCACCCGCTCGCGCAGCTCCTCGGCGATCGCCTTGGCGTCGAGGCCGGGGGCGAGGGCCTTTGCCAGCCGCACGATCGTCCCCGCGTTGCGGAGGTCGGCGTCGAGCGCCTCGGCGATCCCCGGGTACTGGATCTTCACCGCCACCTGGCGGCCGTCGAGCAGCTCGGCGCGGTGGACCTGGCCGATCGAGGCGGCGGCGAAGGCCTCCTCCTCGAACTCGGCGAAGAGCTCGGAGAGCGGTTCGCCGTCGTACTCCTCTTCGAGCACCTTGACGACTTTCTCCCAGGGCATCGCCGGGGCGTCGGTGCGCAGCTTCGCCAGCTGCTCCTGGTAGACCTCGCGGTACTCCTCGGGGATGAACTCGGTGTCGATGAAGGAGGCGAACTGCCCGAGCTTCATCGCCGCGCCCTTCATCTGGCCGAGGGCGCCGACCATCTTCATCGCCGTCTCCAGGTGGCGCTGCTCGAGCCGCTCCTTGCTCTCTTCCTCGGAGCGGCCGACGTTGGCCGCTTTCGTCCCCGCGTATTTGGCGCCCTGCACGCCGACGATCGAGCCCAGCTTGGCGGAGCGGCGAATTCGCCCCTTGGGGATCTTCGATTCGTCGGTCACCGGGGCGAAGGGTGTCACAGCGGCTGTTTTGCGGCGAGTTCTCTATCCTCTCCCGTCCGATGGCGAGCAAACGATCCTGCCTCAACGCCGCACCCCGCGTCGATTTCGGCTCCCGCTCCTCGCGCCGCATGCGCCGTGAGGGCCTGGTGCCCGGCGTCGTCTACTCGGGCGGGTCCGAGGCGACCCCGTTCCAGGTCAGCGAACGCGACGTGCGCGTCGTCCTCAGCGAGGGCGCCGCGCTCTTCGACCTCCAGGTCGAGGGCAGCAAAGCCGTCCCGGTGGTGATCAAGGAAGAACAGCACCACCCGGTCCGGGGCAGCCTCCAGCACCTCGACCTGATGCAGGTCAACCTCGACGAGGAGATCCAGGCCGAGGTCGCGATCGAGCTCGAAGGCGTCGACGACGCCCCCGGCGTCAAGGGCGGCGGCGTGCTCGAGCACGTCACCCGCGAGGTCACCGTCGAAGCGCTGCCCACCGACATCCCGGACAACATCTGCGTCGACGTCTCGGCGATGGAGGTCAACGACACCCTGACGCTCGCCGTCGTCACCGCCCCCGACGGCGTCAAGTTCGTCGCCGACGAGCTCGAGGAGATCACCATCGTCACCGTCTCCCCGCCCCGCGTCGAAGAGGTCGCTCCCGAGGTCGAGGAGGAGACCGAGCTGGTCGGCGAGGGCGAGGGCGAGGCCGCCGAGGGCGAGGGCGGCGACGACTCAGGCGACTCCGAGGGCGAGTAGCCCCTGTCGCTGTTCCGCCGCCGCGAGGGCGGCGAGCAGGGCGACCGCATCCTCGTCGTCGGCCTCGGCAACCCGGGCCGCGAGTACGAAAACACCCGCCACAACGTCGGCTTCGCGGTGGCGAGCGAGCTGGCGCGGCGCTGGGACCTGCCGAAGCCGCGCCAGAAGTTCAACGGGCTGATCTCGGAAGGGCGGATCCGGCCGGGCGGGCCGCGGGTGGCGCTGCTGCAGCCGCTCACCTACATGAACGAATCCGGCAACTCGGCCGGGCCGGCGCGCGGCTCGCTGAAGGTGCCGCTCGACCGGGTGGTCGTCCTCCACGACGAGATCGACCTGCCGTTCGGGGAGATCCAGGCCAAGCTCGGCGGCGGCCTCGCCGGCCACAACGGCCTCAAGAGCCTCAAACGCGGCTTCGGCGACGCCGAGTTCTGGCGGCTGCGGGTGGGCGTGGGCCGGCCGGACTCGACCGACCCGGAGATCGTCTCCGCCCACGTGCTCGGGCGCTTCAGCGAGCCGAAGGGGGAGGTCGAGGCGCTCGTCGGCAGCGCCGCCGAGGAGACCGAGCGGCTCGTCGAACGAATAGCGTCCGAGGCATGAGCGCAGACAACGGCGGCACCCCCGAGGCTTCAGAGAACGCGGTCACCAGCTACTCCGTCGACGAGCAGGGCATCGCGGTGCTCCGCCTCGACCGGCCCAGGGCCCGCAACGCGATCAACACCCAGATGCTCGAGGAGATGCTCGGCCATCTGGCCCTGGCCCGCGACGACGAGGCGGTGCGGGTGCTGGTGATCAGCTCCTCCGACCACCTCGGGCTCTCGGCCGGCGCCGACGTCCGCGAGGATCTCGACGCCGAGGGCAAGGTCCGCCGCATGCAGCTCTTCGCCGACCTCTACGACACGATCGTCGCCTTCCCGAAGCCGACGATCGCCGCCTGCCACGGCGACGTCGTCGGCGGCGGCGCCGAGATCGCGATCGGCTGCGACATGCGTATCGGCGGCTCCAACCTGCGGATGAGGTTCCCGGGCGCCGCGCTCGGCGTGCCGGTCGGCCCGGCCCGCCTCGTCACCCTCTGCGGCCTCGCGGCGGCCAAGTACCTGCTGCTCTCCTCCCGCACCGTCGGCGCCGACGAGGCGCTGCGGCTCGGCCTCGTCAACCGCGTCGCCCCCGCCGCCGGTACCGAGGAAGCGGCGCTGGAGCTCGCCGCCGGGATCGCCGCCCATCCCCCCGAGGCCGTCGCCCGGCTGAAGCGGATGCTGCACGAGTGGGACGACGTCGAGGGACGCTCCGCCGCCGAGGGCCGCGGCCAGGTCGAGTGGCAGCGCACGGGCCCCGGGCTTCCGCACTCAGACTGATCTAACCCTTCGGTTTTTTACGGATCTGCATCCGGCTGTGCCGGGATACGGTCGCTTCCGTGATTTCCCGAACGCTGCGCCACAACCAGCCCCTGTTCCTCGTCGCCGCGCTACTAACTTTGGCGCTGGCCCTATTTGCGCCGCAGAGCGCATCGGCGCTTGTCTACGAAGTCGACAGCACCGCTGACGAAGCGGACGCCGACCCCGGCACCGGCGGCTGCGAAACGTTGCTCGGCGCCTGCACCCTGCGAGCCGCGGTTGAAGAGTCGAACGACTCGCCGGTAGACGATGAAATCACCTTTGCGGCGGCGTTCGACGGCAAAACGGGCGACTCGATTGCGCTGATCCTGGGGGATCTACAGGTCAAAGAACCGGTGCGGGTCCTCGGTTTTGCCACGGAACCGTGCACGACTTCCGCGGCCGGCGCCAAAGGCCCGTGCGTCGAGGTCGGTGGTGCCGGCTTTAACGTCGAAGTCAGCGACGTGACGGTCCGTGGCATCGCCATCACCGGCGTCGCCGGCAGTGCGATCGACGTGTTCGGCGAGTCGACCGGGTTCGTCGCGGAAGGCAACTGGCTGGGGGTGAAGCTCAACGGCACCGCGAGCGGCAACACGAGGGGGATCTTCATCGACCCCGGCTCCGACGGCGCCACCATCGGCGGCGACACCCTCGCCGAGCGCAACGTGATCGCCAACAGCAGCAACGAGGGACTCGACGTCAACGGTGCCAGCGGCACTGTCGTCCGTGGCAACTACTTCGGGGTCGCTCCCGACGGGACGACCGCGGCCCCCAATGGCAAGAACATCGAGGTCACCGACTCGACCGCGGGCGGCGGCTTCGCCGCCGTCAACACCGAGATCGGCGAAAACGTCGAAGCAGCCGGCCAGGCGACGGCGGCTTGCGACTTCGGCTGCAACGTGATCTCCGGTTCCACCAGCAGCGGTCTCGACCTGAGCGGCAACGGGGCCGGAGAAAACGAGGCGCCCGCGACTGGGCCGACGATCGTGCACGGCAACCATGTCGGGCTGAACGCCGCCGGCACCGGCGCC
>DASUQZ010000078.1:0-6154 GCA_036280335.1 Solirubrobacterales bacterium | reverse complement strand
CTGGCACCCGGGCGACAACGTGCGGATCTGGATCGAGGGCCCGGTCGACGTGCTGGGACGGGACTCTTAGGCGCTGGTCGAGAGGGGCGGGGCACCCTCCTCTCTCGGATCCTTTGAGGAGCGTTGCCGGTCGGTCCGTGCTGCCGCAGTGGCAAAGTTCCGCAAAACGTTCGGAGGGTGCCCCGCCCCTCCCCCGGTGGGCGGAGCCGGTTGACGTCGACGAGATCAAGCGCCTGATCGAAGAGTGCAAGCGGTTGATGCCGGATGTCGGAGTGCAGGTGCCGCCGAACCTGTCCGAGTTCTGGCCTGAGCTGGTCGAAGCTGGCGCCACGGATCTGGGTGGGCTCAGCGCCAACGGGGATCACATCAGCCCCGAGGAGCCGTTCCCGTCGCCGCATCAGGTGCGCAAGGAGCTGGCGCCGCGGGGATACGCCTTGACCGAGCGGCTCTGCGTCTACCCGCAGTACATGGATCCGGAGTGGATGGAGCAGGGGGTCCTGGACGTGATCAAGCTGAAGTACTGGAGCTTCATCCCGCGGAAAGGGTCCGGGCGGCGCTCGGAAGAGGTCGTCGATCCCGATCTGGCCGAGATGGCGATCGCCAAGGGCCGGGAGGGGCTGGAGCTCTCCGAGGACGAGCTCACCGCGCTCTTCGCCGAGACCCGGCCTGAGGTGATCGAGGAGATGCGGGTGGCTGCCGATGAGCTGCGGGCCGAGCTGGCGGGGGACCGGGTCACCTTCGTCGTCAACAGGAACATCAACTTCACCAACGTCTGCGTGGTCGGCTGCGCCTTCTGCGGGTTCGGGCAGGGGCGGCGGTCGCCGGACGCCTTCGAGGTCAGCGAGGAGGACTTCGCGGCGCGGGTCGAGGAGGCGGTGGCCTTCGGCGCGACCGAGCTCTGCATGCAGGGCGGCATCCATCCCGACCTGACCCTCGAGGAGTACGGGCGCTGGCTGCGGCTGGCGAAGGAGGTGGCGCCGCAGCTGCACCTGCACGCCTACTCGCCGATGGAGGTCAACTGGGCCTGCGAGCGCTCCGGCAAGGAGCCGCTGGAGGTCTTCGAGTACCTGCTCGAGTGCGGGCTCGGCTCCACGCCGGGCACCGCGGCCGAGGTCCTCGACGACGGCGTCCGCCAGCGGATCTCGCCGAACAAGCTGCCGGCGCGGCGCTGGGTCGAGATCATCGAAGCCTCCCATCGCGCCGGCCTGCGCTCGACCTCGACGGTGATGTTCGGCCACATCGAGGAGCCGCGCGAGCTCGCCCGTCACATGCGCGTCGTCCGCGCCCTGCAGGAGCGGACCGGCGGCATCACCGAGTTCGTCCCGCTCAGCTTCATCCCCTTCAACACCCTGCTCGGCCGCACCCACGGGATCGAGGAGATCTCGATGCGGGAGAACCTCAAGCACACCGCCGCCTTCCGCCTCGCGCTCGGGCGGACGATCCCGAACCTGCAGGCGAGCTGGGTGAAGATGGGGCTGGAGGGCGCGACCGAGGCGCTGCGCTGGGGCGACAACGACCTCGGCGGGACGCTGATGGAGGAGAACATCTCCCGGATGGCCGGCTCCCAGCACGGCGTGCGGCTCGAGCCCGAGCAGCTGATCGCGGCGGCCCGGGCGGCGGGGCGCGAGCCGGCGCAGCGGACGACGCTCTACGAGATCGTCGAGACCTACGAGGCCGCGCCCGCGGCGACGCTGTAGGGGAGGCCGCGGTGCGGGCGATGGTCCTCCAGGCGCAGCGGGAGCCGCTTCGCCTCATGGACCTGCCCGAGCCGAGCCCTGGCGCCGGCCAGGTCCTGCTCGACGTCCGCGCCTGCGGCGTCTGCCGCACCGACCTCCACATCCTCGACGGCGACCTCGCCGAGCCGAAGCTGCCGCTCGTCCCCGGCCACCAGATCGTCGGCGTGGTCCGCGAGGCGGGGGCGGGGGTGGAGCGGTTCGCGGCCGGCGATCGCGTCGGCGTCCCCTGGCTGGGCTGGACCTGCGGCGAGTGCCGCTACTGCCGCGGCGGCCGCGAGAACCTCTGCGACCGCGCCCGCTTCACCGGCTACGACGTCGACGGCGGCTACGCGGAGGCGGCGGTCGCCGACGCCCGCTACTGCTTCCCGATCCCGGCTGGATACCCCGACCTGCAGGCGGCGCCGCTGCTCTGCGCGGGCCTGATCGGCTACCGGGCGCTGCGCCTGGTCGGCGACGCGGAGCGGATCGGCTTCTACGGGTTCGGCGCCTCCGCCCACATCCTCTGCCAGGTCGCCGTCCACGAAGGCCGCCGCGTCTTCGCCTTCACCCGCGGCGGCGACGAGGAGACGCAGGCCTTCGCCCGCCGCCTCGGCGCCGAGTGGGCGGGGTCCTCCGACGAGGCGCCGCCGGAGGAGCTCGACGGCGCGATCGTCTTCGCCCCGGTCGGCGCCCTGATGACCGCGGCGCTGCGGGCCAGCGCCAAGGGCGCGCGGATCATCAGCGCCGGCATCCACATGAGCGACATCCCCGCGTTTCCCTACGCCGACCTCTGGGGCGAGCGCGTGCTCGGCTCGGTCGCCAACCTGACCCGCCGCGACGGCGAGGAGTTCATGTCCCTGGCGCCGCAGGTCCCGGTCCGCACCGAGGTGGACGTCTACCCCCTCGACCAGGCCAACCAGGCGCTCGACGACCTCCGCGCCGGCCGCCTCACCGGCGCCGCCGTCCTCCAGATCTGAACTGCATCAACTTGACTATCTGCTGGGTAGTCAAGTTGATGCAGTTCGCCGTTTCCGGGTAGCTGGGAGGCACCGATTAAGCCACGGACCCAGCAAGCGACGGAAAGGATGGGATGAGCGACGAGATTCGCAACAAGGACGATGCCAAGGGACGCCTCAAGGAGGCCGCCGGGGACATCAGCGGCGATGACGAGCTGCAGCGCGAAGGCAAGGTCGACAAAGCCACCGGCGCCGCGAAGGACGGACTCGACAAGGCCTCCGACAAGGTGAAGGACGCGCTAGGCAAGGACCGCGACTAGAGAAACAGGTCCTCCTCGGGAGGGCGGCGGAGGGCGGCAGCGCCAGGGCCGTCCTCCGCGATCACGTAGCGGCCGAGCCCGCGCACCACGGCGGCGGGAACACCCGAGTCCTTGCCGCGCACGAGGTCGGCGGCCGCCGCGACCTCGTCGGCGACAGCGATGACGGTTGCGCTCAACTCCCGCCCGCTCGCGTCGGTGCGCCCGCGCCAGTCATCCAGCGGCTGCAGCCCTGCGCACCCGATCGCCACCTCTGCTTGACCCATCCGCCACGCTCGTCCAAAGCTGTCTGCGATCACGACCGCGACGAGGGGCCGGGGGTGGGGGTCGCCGGACACTCCCCGCTCTTGTCCGCCGACCCCCACCCCCGGCCCCTGAGCCGACGCCATGAGTTCAGCCCGAATCTGCCGCGCCGAGGCGTCGGGATCCTTCGGGAGGAGGCAAACGCTCCCGTCCTCCGGCAGGTTGGAGCTGTCGATGCCGGCGTTGGCGCAGACGAAGCCGTGGTGGGTGCGGGTGATCAGGACGCCGCGCTCGGCGCGCAGCACCTCGGCGCTCTCGGAGAGCACTAACTCCACGAGCGCCGCCTCCTTACCCAGCTTCTCCGCCAGCTCGCGCGCCCGCTCGGACGGCTCCACCTCCGACAGCCTCCGCACCCGTCCCTCCGCCTTGGAGACCACCTTCTGCGAGATCACGACGACGTCGCCCTCTTCCAGCTCGGTCCGCTCGGCGATCAGCTCGCCGACCTTCGCCCCCTCGCTCACCTCGGGCAACCCCCGCACGGGGATCACCCGAAGCCCCTCGCTCATATCCCCAAGGCCTTGGCGGTGCGACGGGCGCGGCCGCGCTGCCCTTCCAGCTCGCGGGTCAGAGCGATCACGTCGGCGGGGGTGTCGAGGTCGAGTTCCATCGAGGGCAGCTCCTCGACCCCGAACGGGATACCGGCCTGCCGCGCCGCCTCGACGTGCCGCGCCCTGCTGCCCTCGCCGAAGGCGGGGACGATCGCGTCCGGCGGGCTGAGGACGAGCGCGTTGGTGCCGGTCCCGTGGCGGTCCGGGACGATCCCGACGTAGCTGCCGGGCACTCCCGTCAGCAGCCGGTCGAGCTCGCGCGGGTCGAGCAGCGGGCAGTCGCCGGCGAGCAGCACGACCCGCTCGGCGCCCTCGACTTCGGCGCGGGCGATGCCCGCCTGCGCGGCCTGCACGTGCCCGGCGTCCTCGGGATCGGGGACGACCTCGGCGCCCGCTTCGGCCGCCAGCTCCTGGGCGATCGGGTCGCCGCTGACGACGATCACGCGCTCGACGGTGCGGGCGTCGCCGATCGCCTCCAGCACGTCGGCCACCATCGCGCCCGCCAGCTCCCGCCGGCGCTCCTCGTCGATCCCCGCGGCCAGCCGCTGCTTGGCCGCGTCGAAGCGCTTCACCGGGAGTACAGCCGTCGCCTTCAAGCGGACCCGAGCGTAGCGGCGTAGTCGAGCACGGTGCGGGCCACCCGGACGCGGCCCGCCGCGCCCTCCATCAGGGTCGGCGCGGCAAGGGTCTGGATCTCGGCCGGCGGTGGGTCGGGATCGCCCTCGTCGACGACCATCGCGTCGATCAGGCCCGTGTAGAGGGAGGCGACGCCGGCCGCGGTGGTGGGGCGACCGATCCCTTCCATGAAGCGATCGGTCGGGCCCTTGACGACGCTGCCGGCGACGTAGGGGCTGACGGCGACCACCGGCGCTGGCGAGGCGGCGATCGCCTCGCGCATCCCGGGGATCGCGAGGATCGGGCCGATGCTGATCACCGGGTTGGAGGGACCGAGGACGATCGCCTCGGCGTCGCCGATCGCCTCCAGCACCTCCGGGGTCGGCTCGGCCGCCTCGATTCCCTCCAGTTCGACCCCTTCGACGGGCGGCTGGCCGCGGTCGACGATCAGGTACTCCTGCAAGGCGCGCGGCCCGGCCGGGGTAATGACGCGCGTGCGGACGGGGGTGTCGGCCATCGGCAGCACCCGCGCTTCGACGCCGAGGCCGCGGGCGATCTGCGCCTGCGCGTCGGTCGGGCGGCCGCCCTCGTCGAGGAACTGGCGGCGGTAGAGGCAGGCGGCGAGGTCGCGGTCGGAGAGGCCGAACCAGTCCGGCGCGCCGAGCCGCTTCAGCCGCTCGAAGACGACGAAGTCGTCGTCGCGGATGCCCCAGCCGCGCCCCTCGTCGATTTCGCCGCTCAGCCAGTAGGTGACGAGGTCCGGGTCGGGGGAGACGTGGACGCCGAGCGCCTCGATGTCGTCGCCGGTGTTGGCGATCACGGCGAGGTCGTCGCCGACCTCCTCCTGCATCCCGGCCGCGAGTTTGGCGCCGCCGGTGCCGCCGGCGAGGAGCGCGACGCGCATCAGCGCACCCGCCGGGATTGCGCGGTCGCGGCGGCGCTCACGCCCAGTGGTCGGCGTCGGGGAGGTTGGTGAGGCGGATCCCTGCGTGGGCCTTGTAGCGGACGTTGACCGAGATCAGCAGCGGGGTCAGCTGCTCGACGATCCGCGCCATCTCCAGGGCGCCGGCGTTGACCGCCCGCAGGCCGGGGATCAACTCGATCAGCCGGGCGACCCGCGCCTTGTCGGCCTTCTTGTCGCCGCAGACGAGGATGTCCTCGCCGAGCTCCTCGTCCAGGTCGGCGAGGGTGGGGGCGCCGACCGTGTGCAGGGCGGCGACCACGGTGACGCCCTCGGGGACCATCTCCTGCGCCTGCTGGGCGGCCGATCCCTGCCAGACGCCGAGCGAGCGGGTCGCTTTGCCGCTGACCGCGGCGGCGAGGGGGACGGTGCAGTCGACCAGGATCTGGCCCGGCTGCAGCGCCTCGCGCAGGTTGTTCAGGTTCTCCGACTGGGCGCGGAAGGGGACGGTGAGGAAGACGATCTCACCCTTGGTCGCCGCCTCGGGGTTCTCGAGCCCGGTGACGTCGGCGCCCGGGACCGCCTCGCGGACCTTCGCCGCCGCCTCCTCAGCCCGCTCGGCGGAGCGGGAGCCGAGCACGACCGGCACGCCGGCCGCGGCCCAGCGGCGCGCCAGGCCGGCGCCGAGGGCGCCGGTGCCGCCGATGATCGGGATCGGTTCGGCGTTCGCCATGGCGCGTGAGTCTATGCTGCAGCCCGCATGAGGCTGGAGGGACGAAAGGCGCTGGTGACCGGCGGG
>DASUQZ010000077.1:0-4986 GCA_036280335.1 Solirubrobacterales bacterium | reverse complement strand
ACGACTTCGTCTGCATCGACACCCCGCCGAGCCTCGGCCTGCTGACGATCAACGCGCTCACCGCGGCGAACAAGGTGATCGTCCCGGTCCAGTGCGAGTACCTCTCGATGCGCGGCCTGGTCCAGCTCCAGAACACGCTGCGGATGATCCAGGAGAACCTCAATCCCGACGTCAGGATCGAGGGCATCCTGCCGACCATGCTCGACTCGCGGACGATCCACGCCAAGGAGGCGATCGAGATCCTCGAGGAGAACTTCGGCGACCTCGTTTTCCAGTCCCGGATCAAAAAGGCGATCAAATTCGCCGAGGCCCCGGTGAAAGGCGCCTCCGTGCTCAAGTACGATTCTGACTCGAGCGCTGCCAACTACTACCGGGAGCTGGCGAAGGAGGTTCTGGCGAATGGCTCGGCGTAACAAGCGCGCAAGCATGCGCGAGGGGCCGCTGTCCGACCTGTTCCGGTCCACGGCTGACGACGCGCCGATGGATCCGCCGGAGGCGCCTCGCTACGGGCGCCAGGATCCGGCTGAGGCGAAGAAGCAGCAGGACGAGGGGTCCCGGCCCGCGGGTCCTGTCGCCGGCGAGGACTCTTCGTCCTCGCAAGCTGCGGGCGAAGAGCCCTCACCCGCGCCACCCACGGCAGGGGCCGCCCCGGCTGACGCTGGTAGAGCTGAGGCTGACGCTCCGACCCAAGCTGACGTTCCTCTCCAGCAGGAGGGGGCGCCCACCTTTTTCGATCAGGAAATCGAAGGCTCGACCGAGTCCGCTCCTGAGCGGCTGAAGCGGGTCTTCAACGAGGAGCCGAAGCCGCGGCACGAGCAGTACGTGCCGGACAACCCGCGCTACGGCCGCGAGGAGCCCGCCTACGAGCCGCCGGGCAGCGGCGAGCCGCACCAGCCGGTGATCAAAGTCGTCGGGGTCGGCGGCGCCGGCGTCAACGCGGTCAACCGGATGGTCGACGCCCGCATCCCCGGCGTCGAGTTCATGGCCGTCAACACCGATCTCCAGTCGCTGCAGCTCTGCGTCGCCGACGTCACCGTCCACATCGGCGAAGAGCAGACCCGCGGCCTCGGCGCAGGCGCCGACCCGGAGGTCGGCCACCGCTCCGCCTTCGAGGAGCAGGACAAGATCAAGCGCCTGCTGAAGGGCTCCGACATGGTCTTCGTCGCCGCCGGCGCCGGAGGCGGCACCGGCTCGGGCGCCGCCCCGGTGGTCGCCCGCCTCGCCCGCGAGGTCGGTGCGCTGACGGTCGGCATCGTCACCAAGCCGTTCAGCTTCGAGGGCAGCCGCCGCGCCAACCAGGCCGACAAAGGGATCGACGAACTCGCCGCCGAGGTCGACACGCTGATCGTCGTCCCCAACGACCGACTGCTCGACGTGCTCGACCAGCAGACCTCGATGGTCGAGGCCTTCAAGGTCGCCGACGACGTCCTCCGCCAGGGCGTCCAGGGCATCTCCGACCTGGTGACGCTGCCCGCCGTCATCAACCTCGACTTCGCCGACGTGCGCACGATTATGTCCGAAGCGGGCCGCGCCCTGCTCGGAATCGGCATGGCCTACGGCGGCGACGACCGCGCCGTCCTCGCCGCCGAAAAAGCGATCTCCTCGCCGCTGCTGGAGACCTCGATGGAGGGCGCCCGCTCGATCCTCCTCTCGATCACCGGCGGCTCCGACCTCTCGCTGGTCGAGGTCTCCGAGGCCGCCAAGGTGGTCGGCGAAGCCGCCCATCCGGACGCGAACATCATCTTCGGCGCCAACGTCGACGAGGAGCTCTCCGACCAGATCTGGGTCACCGTCGTCGCCACCCGCTTCGACGGGCGCCCGAGCGCGCCGCGGCGGGCGGCAGAGCCGACGATCCGGCGCACCAAAGCGGCCGAGACGCGTCGCGGCCGGGGCGCCGAGCGCGGCGGCGAGCTGGGCATCGACGTCCCTGAGTTCCTGCCGAGCTGACCCTCGCCCCATGCGAGGGGTCGTCGCAGCCGGCCATCCGCTCACCGCCGAGGCGGGCGCGGCGGTGCTGCGCGAAGGCGGCAACGCGGTCGACGCCGCCGTCTCCGCGGTCCTCACCTCGTTCGCGGTCGAGAGCCCGCTGACCGGGTTCGGCGCGGGCGGCCACATGATGGTCCACGGCGCCGGCGGCGAGACCACCTTGATCGACTTCTTCGTCGCCGCGCCTGGGTTCGACGGGATCGACCGCGGCGCCGAGCTGGTGCCGGTCCCGATCCGCTTCGGCGCCGAGACGACCCAGACCTTCTACGTCGGCCCCGCTTCCTGCGGGGTGCCGGGAACGGCCGCGGGGCTGGCGCACGCGGTCGAGCGCTTCGGGACGATGCCGCTGGCCTCGCTGGTCGAGCCAGGGATCCGCTTTGCGCGCGAGGGGGCGCCGGTCAATCGCGGGCAGGCCTGGATCCTCGAGATCCTCGCCCCGATCCACGAACAGATGCCCGGTACGCGGGAGCTCTACATCCCGGGCGGGCGGCGGCTGGGGGAGGGGGACGTCTTCCGCTTTCCCGAACTCGCCGAGGCGCTGGAGCGCTTCGCGGCCGAAGGGGCGGAGCCGTTCTACCGCGGCGAGGTCGCGGCGAGGATCAGCGACTTCGTCGTCCGTCACGGCGGCACGCTCGGCCCCGGCGACCTGGCCGCCTACGAGGCGGTCGAGCGGCCGCCGATCGCGGCTCCCTTCCGCGGCGCCGAGGTCCTCACCAACCCGCCGCCCTCCTCGGGCGGGATCCTGATCGCCTACTGCCTCGGCCTGCTCGAGCGCTTCGGCCCCGCAAGCGGCCCCGAGCAGCTCGTCCTGGCGATGGAAGCGGCCAACGACCGCCGCGACCTCGCCTTCGCCGAGGCGCTCTACGAGGAGGGGATGGAGGCGAGCTTCCTCGACCCCGTCGGCCTCGACCTCGCCGCCGCCGACCTGCTCGGCTCCACCACCCACATCTCCGTCCTCGACGGCGAGGGGGCCAGCGCCAGCGTCACCTGCTCCAACGGCTCGGGGTCGGGTGTGCTGGTGCCGGGGACCGGCGTGATCCTCAACAACATGCTCGGCGAGGAGGACCTCAACCCGGCCGGCTTCCACGCGATCGCGCCGGGTCGCCGGGTCCCCTCGATGATGGCGCCGACGGTCGTCCTGCGCGACGGGGAGATCGCCCTCGCGCTCGGCAGCGCCGGCTCCAACCGGATCCGCTCGGCGATCCTGCAGACGGTCGTGCGCGTGGTCGAGCAGGGCTTCCCGGTCGAGGCCGCGGTCGAGGCGCCGCGGCTGCACTTCGAGCAGGGGGTCGTCCAGGCTGAGCCCGGGATCGACGCCGACGCGCTGGCGCGGATCGAGGCGCGCGGGGTCCCGGTGGCGCGCTGGTCGGCGATCAACCTCTTCTTCGGCGGCGTCCAGGCCGTGGCGCGAGATCCCGTTACGGGGGTGCTAAGCGGCGGCGGTGACCCCCGCCGCAGCGGCGCCGTCGCATACGCTGGGTGACGTGGCGGGCGGCGCAATCGACTTCGAGGCGGAAGGACTGCTCGAGGGGCTCGAGGGCGAGGCGCGACAGGCGCGGCTCGACCTGCTGGAACGGCTGAGCGGCGAAGGCTGCTCCCTCGAGGAGCTGAAGGAGGCGGTCGCCGCCGGGCGGCTGACGCTGCTGCCCGTGGAGCGCGCGCTCGCCGGCGAGGGCCCTCGCTACACCGCCCGGGAAATCGCCGAGCTCGCCGGGATCGACCTCGAGACGCTGCTGCGCTTCCGCTCCGCCCTCGGGGTCCCCCTCGCCGACCCGGACGAGCCCCTAGGCAGCGAGGCCGACCTCGAGGCGGCCAAGCGGATGAAGGCCTTCCTCGACGCCGGCCTGCCCGAGGACGGGATGCTGCAGGTGGCGCGGACGATCGGGATGGGGACCGCGCGGATCGCCGAAGCCAACCGCGAGCTGATCATCCGCACGCTGATCCGGCCCGGCGACACCGAGCGGGACGTCGCCCTGCGCTTCGCCGCCGCCGCCGAGTACATGCTGCCGCTGGCCGGCCCGACCGTCGTCTACGCCCTGCAGGCGCACCTGCTGGAACAGATCCGCCACGACGTGATCGGCGCCACCGACCTGGCCTCCGGGGAGGTCGGCGGCACCGTCGATCTCACCGTCTGCTTCGCCGACCTGGTCGAGTTCACCCGCCTCGGCGAGGAGATCGCCGCCGAGGAGCTGGGGATGGTCGCCGGCCGCCTCGAGGAGATGGCGAGCGTCGTCGCCGAGCCGCCGGTGCGGCTGGTGAAGTCGATCGGCGACGCGGTGATGCTGGTCTCCACCGAGCCGGAGCCGATGGTCGCCGCGGCGCTCTCGCTGATCCACGCCGCCGAGCAGGAAGGCCAGCAGTTCCCCTGGCTGCGCGCCGGGATCGCCAGCGGCCCGACCCTGCCGCAGTCGGGCGACTACTACGGCCGCGCCGTCAACCTCGCCAGCCGCATCACCAACGTCGCCCGTCCCGGCAGCGTCGTCCTCGACGAGGCGACCAAGGACGCGGCCGGCGACGGCTTCTCCTACTCCTACGTCGGGGAACGCCGGCTCAAGGGACTCGACTACCGGGTGAAGCTCTACCGGGCGCGGACGCCCGGCGAACCGAAGCGTTAGGCCGCGGGCTTGCGGGCGGAGACTAGGAGGTTGTAGAAGAGCTCGGCGGGGAGGTAGGGCTCGAGCATTTTGGTGTCGACCTTCTGCAGGGCTATGTAGCTGCGGAAGGCGAAGCGGCGCCAGCGGAAGGAGATCGAGGCGGGCTCGGCGCTCGACTCGACCGTGCGCAGGCCCCAGCCCCAGGCGTTGGAGAGCAGCTCCTCACCGCCGACGCGGCGCTGGTCGAAGCCGGCGTCGCGGAGCAGCCGGCGTAGGTCGGCGGGGGCGAAGGCGTGGACGTCGACCTCGCCCTCGAGCGAGTGGTCGTGGGACTGGTCGCCTTCGGCAACCGCGCGCTCGTCGGCGCCGATCGCGCGCCGCCAGAGCGGCGCCAGCGTCACGCCCA
>DASUQZ010000076.1:0-8008 GCA_036280335.1 Solirubrobacterales bacterium | reverse complement strand
TGGACCTCGAAGGCGGGGCCGACGTGCATGTGCAGACCTTAACGCCGCCGGGGGCGGGGGCCTAAAGGCCGAACGCCGCAGTACCGATGCCACCTGCATGGCCCAGGTGCGCCTTCGCTCGATCCTGCTCCCCGCCCTCCTGCTCGTCCTCGCCCTCTCGTGGGGGGCGGGCGCCGGCCTGGCCGAGTCGAAGGGCGTCGGCAAGGGCCGCGGCGAGATCTCCTTCCAGCGGGCGCTCGGCAAGCCGAAGGCGAAGCGCGTCACCCCGCGGCGCTCGATCCGCTGGGGGGCGCTGATCCACGAGCAGATCAACGGCGAGCAGGTCCCCTGGGACATGGGCGCCGCCCACTGGCTCGAGCGGGCGCTGGGGAAGGAGATGTCGCTGATCCACTTCATGGCGCCGTTCTCCGACTGCTCGGATAAGGACGACTGCTTCCACTACGAGTTCCCGGCGCGGGAGATGCAGACGATCCGCAACCACGGCGCCACGCCCTTCTTCAGCTGGAGCTCGCAGTCGATCCCCTCCGGCGAAGTCCAGCCGGACTACCAGCTCTCCGACGTGATCTCCGGCCGCTACGACGGCTTCATCCGCCAGTGGGCGCGGGACGCGAAGGAGTGGGGCAAGCCCTTCTTCCTGCGCTTCAACTGGGAGATGAACGGCGAATGGTTCCCCTGGCACGAGGGCGTCAACGGCAACCAGCCGGGCGAGTACGTGAGGGCCTGGCGCCACGTCCACGACATCTTCGACTCGATCGGGGCGACGAACCCGATCTGGGTCTGGTGCCCGAACGTCGACTTCGAGGGCAGCCTGCGCGACCTCTCCTCCGTCTATCCCGGCCACTCCTACGTCGAGTGGACCTGCCTCGACGGCTACAACTCCGGCACCAACCCGAACAAAAAGGACCGCTGGCGCACCTTCGACCAGCTCTACGAGCGGACCTACCGCGAGATCGTCGAGGAGATCGCGCCCGCGAAGCCGATGGTGATCGGCGAGATCGCCTCGACCGAGCACGGCGGGTCGAAGGCGCAGTGGATCGCCGAAACGCTCCAGGTGGTGCCGCGGGACTACCCGAAGATCCGCGGGCTGGTCTGGTTCGACAAGATCGAACGGAGCGTCGACTGGCCGATCGAGACCTCGCCCAGCGCCCTCGCCGCCTTCGCCGCCGGAATCGCGCGGCCGATCTACCGCTGACGGCTCAGCGCGCGCCGCTGCCGGGGTGGCTGAACAGCTCCACCAGCCGGTCGCCGGCTTGGAGCTCGCGGATGCGGGGGTCGCCGAAGCGCAGCACCTCGCCGTCGCGGACCACGGCGAGCATGATCGCGTCGTCGGGGCCGATCGGGGCCGGACCGGCTTCCTCGGGGCCGATCACCCGTTCGGAGATGTCGAGGCCCTCGCCGACCGTCATCAGGTCCTCCATCACCTCGGTGATCTGCGGAGTCTTGGTCGAGAGGCCGAGCAGGCGGCCGGCGGCGCCCGACGAGGTGATCACCGAGTTGGCGCCGCTCTGGTGGAGGAGGTGGACGTTCTCCTCCTCGCGGACCGCGGCGACGATGCAGATGGCGGGGTTCAGCTCGCGGGCGGTGAGGGTGATGAGGACGGCGGTGTCGTCGCGCTCCGGGGCGACGATCAGCGCCGAGGCGTGCCGGACGCCCGCCTCCAGCAGCACCTCCTGCCGGTCGGCGGAGCCCTCCACCGCCGCCAGGCCGTCGGCGGTCGCCCGCGTCCGCTCCTCCTCCTTGGGCTCGATCACGACGATCTGGTCGGGGCCGGTGCCCTTGTCCATCAGGGTCCGGGCGGCGGTGCGCCCCTTGACCCCGTAGCCGCAGATGATCGTGTGGTCTTTCAAGTGCCTCCTCCAGCGCGCGATCCGGTAAGCGGTCCTGCTCCGCTCCGCAAGTATCTCCAAGGTGGTGCCGACCAGCAGTATCAGGAAGAGGATGCGGGCGGGCGTTACCAGCACCGTCGTCAGCAGCCGCGCCTCGTCGGAGGCCGGCCGCACGTCGCCGTAGCCCGTCGTCGTGATCGAGACCGTCGAGTAGTAGAAGGCGTCAAGCAGGCTGATCGTTTCGTCCTCGGGGTCGACGTATCCGCCGCGCCCGAGGTAGGTCACCACCGCGACCAGGGTTATCAGCGCCAGCGCGATCGCCAGCCGGAAGAGGATCTTGCTGAGCGGCCCCGATTCCCCTCCGGGCAGCTCGATCGGCAGGTGCGGTCGCCGGCGGTTGTCCTCGTTCGGCACGGATCAGCTGTCCCGCAGGGTGAAGTCGAAGGGAATCTCGCCCGAGGCCGGGTCGATACGGTACTTGTCCGGGTCCTCGCGGTCGTAGGGGCGGGTGGGGAAGTTCATCAGCCGGCAGGGCTCCTCGCCGATGTTCTGGTCGGCGTGCCAGACGCCCGGCGGGATTCGCAGGAATCCCGGCGCCTCGTCGACGAAGAAGAACTCGGCGAACCGCTGGAAGGTCGGCGAGTCGGCGCGGCCGTCGTAGAGGACGACGCGCAGCCGCCCTGAAAGGGTCGCGTAGCGATCGGCCTGGTGGCGGTGCATTCCCCAGCCCTTGATGCGGCCGGGCGCCACGGTGATCGTGTACGCGTAGACGACGGGCTCCTCCCAGAAGGGATCGTCGAAGTTCACGGTCTCCATCAGCGCGCCGCGATGGTCTCCATGCACGACCGCCCGGGCCGAGACCACGCCCTCGATCTCCCCGCTCGGCCGCCCCTCCGCATCGACGGTCGGCACGTCCCTCACACCCTCGGGAACGATCGCCTGCGTCTCCGGCTCCGGTGACCGCGAAGTCGACGATTGAGAGTCGGCTGACACGACTCGCCCATGATATGGACCATCCCGTCGCTAGCATCCGCGTTATGAGCAAGGGGGAGGCGAGCGCGCCGTCAGCTGCCGAAAAAGCCGAGGCCGTACGGGTGCAGCGACTGCGCGAAGACGCCAAGCGCCCGATCAGCGTCAACCTCGAGGAAACCATCGCCCTCAGCCACAAGCTGATGCGGTTCGCGGGCAGCGCCCGGGCGGGGAGATCGAGAGGGATCTCTAGGCTTGAAGAGATGTTCGCGGACGCTACGTAGAGAAGCTACTGGTCCTCCGGAACCCTGAAGCCGACAGGCCTCTTCGGCTTCTTGGGCGGGGTGATCAGCTGGTGCAGTGCCTTGAAGATCTGGTCCAGTTGCTCGTCGTGCTGATCCAGTCGCCCGGCCATCTCCCGCTCGATCTGCTCTAGCCGCTCTTGTAGTGCCGCGTAGGAGAGAGGGGACGCTTTCGGCGGCCACCGTGTCCGCCACTTGAAATCACAAATTGTGATTTTAAGTCTGCGAACTCTTGGGCAGACAATTGGAACATGAAGTCGGGCGGGAAGCGATTTTCGTTCCGCCGGACCTGCTGCACGAGCACTCTGGTCTCGACGCCATAGAGATCGGCAAGATCCTCGTCCAAGAGGACTTGTCTCCCGCGCAGCGTCAAGATCCTCTTCTCGATCGCGCGCGTCGCGATCAACTCAGGTGATGCCGTCTTTTCCTTGGCCCCTGCCATTCGCTGCAGAATGGCAGATGGGCCGGAAGGATTTGTCTACATCGGGGCGCCCGGATTTGAACCGGGGACCTCACCGACCCGAACGGTGCGCGCTACCAGGCTGCGCCACGCCCCGAGAGCGGTGATTATCTCAGAGCGGGGGAGCGGGCGCGGAGGAGGGTCGCGCCGCTACTTTGGGTGGGGAGGCGGTTCCAAGCGATGACGATGGTGCGCAAGTTGATCCCGATACTGGTTCTGGTGCTGCTGGCGGGGATGCCGGCGGCTGCTCAGGCGCGCCTGCCGCATGGCTTCGTCGGGATCTCGCCGCAGCACACCGGCACCGAGAAGGACTACGAGCTGATGCGGGAAGCGGGGATCAAGAGCGTCCGGCAGCCGCTCGTCTGGCGGGCGATCGAGCCGCAGAACCCGGCCTTCTCGGAACGGCAGTGGGGCTACTTCGACCACGAGGTGAAACTGGCCGCCAACGCGGGCATGGAGGTCTTCCCCTTCATCATCGGCTCGCCGGAATGGGTGGCTTTGGAGGAAATCGACCTCCCCGTCGCCAACGCCTGGCAGCGGCGGGCCTGGGGGTCCTTCGTGCGGGCGGTCGTCAACCGCTACGGCATCGACGGGTCCTTCTGGCGAGAGGAAGAGGACGTGCCCTACGTGCCGATGCGGCGGTTCGAGATCTGGAACGAGCAGAACATCGTCAGCTTCGCCAACGACCCCGAACCGAAGCGCTTCGCGACGCTGATCCGGATCGCCGGCCGGATCATCCACCGCGAGCAGCCGGGCGCGAAGGTGATCGTCGGGGGGCTCTTCGGGCGGCCGCTGCAGATCCCGCCCAACGTCGCCTCCGGCGATTTCCTCAACCGCATGTACGAGGCGGGGAGGGTGAAGAGGTACTTCGACGGGGTCGGGCTGCACCCCTACGTCGCCGACGCCAGGGCGATGACCGCGCAGTTGCGCAACCTGCGCCGGATCATGCGCAAGCACGGCGACGAGGAGGCGTTGCTCTACGTCACCGAGCTGGGCTGGGGGTCGGCCAGCGGCCCGACCCGCTGGCAGCGCGGCCTCCGGGGGCAGGCCAGGCAGCTCGACCGGGCCCTCTCGATCATCGCCGCCAACCGGGTGCGCTGGAAGATCCGCGGCGCCTGGTGGTTCAGCTGGATCGACGGCGGCGCCTGCCTCTTCTGCGGATCGGCCGGGCTGCTGAACAAGGAGCGGGAGGCGAAGCCCGCCTGGTACAGGTTCGTCCGCTGGACCGGCGGCGACCCGGGGGTGGTCCCGCGCATCGGCGAGGACGAGCCCGCGCCGGCCGAAGAAGTCAAGCCGGAATAGCTAGGCTCCGCCTCGGACTTCCAACCGAGAAAAGGAGCAGTTGCGATGGCTTTCTCCGTACCCGACCTGCCGTACCCCTACGACGCGCTCGAGCCCCACATCGATGAGGCGACGATGCGGGTCCATCACGACAAGCACCACCAGGCGTACGTCGACAAAGCCAACGGCGCGCTTGAGGGCACCGAGTGGGCCGACCGTGACGTCGAGGACGTCCTCCGCAACCTCAACGCCCTGCCCGGTGACAAGCAGGCCGCGGTCCGCAACAACGCCGGCGGCCACTACAACCACACGCTCTTCTGGCAGATGCTGAGCCCCGACGGCGGCGGCGCGCCGAGCGGCGAGCTGGCCTCGGCGATCGACGAGAAATTCGGCTCCTTCGACGCCTTCAAAGAGGAGTTCAAAAACGCCGGCATCGCCCGCTTCGGCTCCGGCTGGGCCTGGCTGGTCAAGGACTCCTCCGGCCTCGCCGTGGTCTCGACCCCGAACCAGGACTCGCCGATCTCAGACGGTCAGACGCCCCTGCTGGGTTGCGACGTCTGGGAGCACGCCTACTACCTGAAGTACCAGAACAAACGACCCGAATACATCGACGCCTTCTGGAACGTCGTCAACTGGGACTACGTCGCGGAGAGGTTCGCCTCGTAGTTCTGCGGCTCTGAGGCCGGGGGGATCTCGGCCATCGCGTGCTCGGCGAGTGCGGTGATCGTCAGGCTGGGGTTGACGCCGACGTTCGCCGGCACCGCCGAGCCGTCGCAGACGAGCAGGTTCTCGTAGCCGAAGACCTGCTGACGGGCGTCGACGACGCCGTCCTCGGGCCCGTGGCCGATCACCGCGCCGCCGAGGATGTGGGCGGTCGTCGGGACGTTCATCAGCGCCTCGGTGACCGAGCTCTGGGCGATGCCGCCGGTGCGCTCGGCCAGCCATTCCGCCGCGTCGTTGGCGACCGGGATGAAGGTGGGGTTCGGTTTCTCGGGGTCCTGCTCGGTCTGCAGCCAGACGTTGCCCGAGCGTTTCAGCTTCGGGCGCAGGGCGATCGCGTTGTCGAGCGTCTGCATCACCAGCAGGATGATCGTGCGCTGTGACCACCCCTTCGGCCAGAGAACCTTGGCGAACTTGAGGGGGTGGCGGACGATCTGCGCCAGCAGCTTCAGGGGGCGGGTGACGCGGGTCCCGTCGCCGACCAGCAGCGTGTAGAGGAGGCTCATCGAGTCGCCGGCCCTGCCGTAGCTGACGGTCTCGATGTGGGTGTTGGGATCGGGGTAGATGCTGCCGCTGATCGCCACCCGCTTGTTGAGGTCGTCCGGGTAGTCCTCGGGGACGGTGACGGCGAGGATCATCTCGCTGTTGGTGCGGACCAGCTCGCCGAGGCGGGCGGAGATCCTCGGCAGGGCGCCGCCGAGACGGCAGCGCTGCAGCAGCTTGTTGGTGCCGAGGGCGCCCGCGGCTACGACCACCCCGCGGGCGGTGATCGTGCGCTTGCCGCGGCCGGGGATGATCCCCGAGCGCTCGCTGGTCACCGCGTAGCCGTCGCTGCCGTCGGCGGCGCCGAGCGGGCGGATCTCGGTGACGGTGCGGTCCGGGATCACCTCCGCGCCCCGTTTTTCCGCCAGGTAGAGGTAGTTCTTGACGAGCGTGTTCTTGGCGCCGACCGGGCAGCCGACCATGCAGCGGGCGCAGTTGGTGCAGCCGGTGCGGTCGGGGCCCTCGCCGCCGAAGTAGGGATCCGGCACCGTCTTGCCGGACTCGCCGAAGTAGATCCCGACGGGGGTCTTCTGGTAGGTGTCGCCGACGCCGAGGTGCTGCCCGTACTCGCGCAGGAGCTCGTCGGCCGGGTCGTCGGTCTCGACCTTGACGACGCCGAGCATCCGCTGCGCCTCGTCGTAGTGCGGCTTCAGCTCCCGCTCCCAGTCGGCGAGATCGCCCCACTGCGGGTCCTTGAAGAACTTCGAGGGCGGGACGTAGAGCGTGTTCGCGTAGCCGAGGCTGCCGCCGCCGACGCCGCAGCCGCTGACGACGGAGACGTCCTTGAAGGTGGAGAGGCGGAAGATGCCGCGCAGGCCCAGCCGCGGCGCCCAGAAGTAGCGGCGCACGTCCCAGGTCGACTTCGGGAAGTCCTTGTCGGTGAAGCGCTTGCCGCACTCCACGACCGCCACCTTGTAGCCCTTTTCGGAAAGGCGCAGGGCGGAGACGGAGCCCCCGAACCCGGAGCCCACAACGATCCAGTCGTAGTCGTACTGGCTCATCAGCCAGTCAAGCCTACTCGGCGGGCTAGGCCTCGCCGGGCTCCAGCGGGCGGAAGTCGGTCGTCCGCGCTCCGCAAACCGGGCAGAACCAGTCCTTGGGGATGTCCTCGAAGGCGGTTCCGGGCGGGATGCCGCCGTCGGGGTCGCCGACCGCCGGGTCGTAGATGAACCCGCAGCTGTCGCAGATCCAGAGGGTGGCGTCTTTGGTCTCGGTAGTCATCTGCCTAGATGTTAGGGGGCCTGGCTGGTTGGCCAGTCTATTTGCCGAAGCTGACCTGCGGCGCGGCGCGCTCGGCTTCTTCGATCTCGAAGAACTCGCGCGCGGTGAAGCCGCCCTGGTTGGCGATGATCGAGCCCGGGAACTGCTGGATGTCGGTGTTGTAGGACTGGACGTTGGAGTTGTAGATCCGGCGCGCGGCGGCGATTTCGTCCTCGAGCTCGGAGAGGTTGCGGCTCAGCTGCTGGAAGTTCTCGGTGGCGCGCAGGGTCGGGTAGTTCTCGGCGACGGCGCGGAGTTCGGTCAGGGCGCCGGTCAGTTTCGACTCGGCTTTGGCGGTGTCGGCGACGCTGCTGGCCTGCATCGCCTCGGCGCGCGCTTTGGTCGCTTTTTCGAAGGTCGCGCTCTCGTGCTCGGCGTAGCCTTTGACCGTCTCGACCAGGTTGGGGACGAGGTCGCGGCGCCGTTTCAGCTGCACGTCGATCCCGCTCCAGGACTCGTCGACCCGGTTCCGCGCGGCGATGATCGAGTTGCGCTTCGCGATGTAGTAGAGCACCGCGAGGATCAGGACTACGACGACGACGATGATGACGATGGTCATTTGGGCTCCTGTCGGGGTACCGGGCTCGGGGGCATCCTAACGCTGCGAAGCGGCGTCGACAGGGAGCCGGCCGTAGGATCGCGCTGTG
>DASUQZ010000075.1:0-19518 GCA_036280335.1 Solirubrobacterales bacterium | reverse complement strand
CCTCGACGAGGTCGAGGCCGCCCTCGACGACGCCAACATCGACCGCTTCCTGCAGCTGATCCGCCGCTTCTCCGACCGCGCCCAGTTCGTCATCGTCACCCACCAGAAACGGACGATGGACGCCGCCGACGTCCTCTACGGCGTCAGCATGGGCGGAGACGGAGTGACCAAGGTCGTCTCCCGCCGCCTCCCTCGCGAAGTCGCCGAGGATGAGGGTGGCGAGGAGGAGGGCGGCGGCACCGCCCTCTCCGCGGTCGCCTAATCGCAGCCACGGCCGGGTACCGTTCTCGCAATGGCTACGAGTTGGCAGGAGATCGTCGATCTAGGGGGGCGCAGCCCCGCGGCGGTCGCCACCGCTGAGGAGGAGGCGCCCGAGCAGCGGCGGGGCGTCTTCAAACGGCTGCGCGAGAGCCTCTCGAAGAGCCGCCAGGCGCTCACCGAGGAGATCTCGGCCAGCCTCTTCGACCGCATCGACGACGAGACCTGGGAGCTCCTGGAGGAGGCGCTGATCCTCGCCGACGTCGGCGCCCCGACCACGGCGACGGTGGTGGAGCGTCTCGAGCACGAGGTCGAGTCCGGCGCCGTTCCCGCCGACGGCGTCGCCGTGCGTGACCGGCTGATCGAGATCCTCGCCGAGGTCGCCTCCACCGGCCGCGCCCCGATCGACCTCAGCGCCGAGCCGGCGGTGCTGATGATGGTCGGCGTCAACGGCACCGGCAAGACGACCACGATCGGCAAGATCGCCTGGCACCTCAGCAAGGAGATGGGCCTCGACGTGATCATGGCCGCCGCCGACACCTACCGCGCCGCCGCCGCCGAGCAGCTGGAAACCTGGGCCGAGCGCGCCGGCGCCGAGCTGATCCGCGGCGAAGAGGGCTCCGACCCCGGCGCGGTCGCCTACGACGCGATCAACGCCGCCCGCGCCCGCGGCGCCGACGTCGTCATCGTCGACACCGCCGGCCGGCTCCACACCCAGGGCAACCTGATGGACGAGCTGGCGAAGGTCCGCCGGGTGATCCAGAAGCAGGTTCCCGAGGCGCCCCACGAGACCCTGATCTCGATCGACGCCACCACCGGGCAGAACGGCCTGCGCCAGGCCAAGGTCTTCTCCGAGGCGGTCGACGTCGACGGCGTCGTCCTCACCAAGCTCGACGGCACCGCCCGCGGCGGCATCGCCCTGGCGATCGCCTCCGACCTCGGCATCCCCGTGAAGCTGATCGGCGTCGGCGAGACCCTCGAGGACCTGCGCCCCTTCGACCCGGGGGACTACGCCAAAGCTCTCCTGGCGGAGTAGCCCCGAGGTGTGCCGATGAAGCGCTTGCTGATCTACCTGGTCGCCCTGGCGGCCGGCGTCGGCATCTTCATCGCGGTCTCCGGGGGCGGTTCGGACACCGGTCGGGACCCCGAGCCGGTGGCGGTTCCCAAGGGAGCGACCCCCCTGCCGGACGACTTCCCGTCGGCGCGATTCGAATCGCTGCGGCCGGTTCCCCCCGGTCTCTTCGTCGTCGCCTTCCCGGCACGCGAGGGCCGCGGCTCCTGGGTGGTCGTCTACGACAGCGACGGGACGCCGCGCTGGTGGTACCGCTCCGACACCCGGGTGCTCTGGGGCCAGGTCCTCGACGACGGCAACCTGGTCTGGGCTCGCTCCTTCGGCGACGGCTACGGGCTCGATCCCCGCATGGCGCACGAGGTCCGCTCGGAGTCGGGGAAGCTCCTGCGCCTGGTCAGGACCAAGGGGTCGATAGTCGACGGGCACGAGTACCGCGAACTTCCCGACGGGGACGTCCTGCTCGACACCTACGTTCCCGAAACCGCCGACCTACGCCGCTTCGGAGGCCCGAAGCGGGCGGCGATCGTCTCCGCCGAAGCCCAGGAAGTCGACCCCGCCGGGAAGGTCGTCTGGCGCTGGAACTCGCGCGGCCGCATCTCGCTCCGGGAGACCGGGCGCTGGTGGCGGAACGTGCTCAGCAACCCACGCCGCCGCCTGCAGCGCAAGGCCTTCGACCCCATCCACATCAACTCGATCGAGCCACGCGGCGCCGGGGAAGTGATCATCTCCACCCGGCACACCGACGCCGTCTACGGAATCGATCGCGCGACCGGGGAGATCAGGTGGAAGCTGGGGGGGACCCCCACCGGGAAGTCGCTGCGGGTGGTCGGCGACCCCGCCGCCAGGCCGCTCGGCGGCCAGCACGACGCGCGGATCGACCGTCACGGGCGCCTCACCGTCTTCGACAACGGCAAGGACCGCCCGCGCCGCCCGCGCGTCGTCTTCTACCGGCTCGACCTGAAGCGCGGCAGGGCCATCTACCGCGGCCAGCTCAACGACCCCGCGGTGAAGCGGAGCCATTGCTGCGGCTCGGCCCGCGAAACGAGCGACGGCGGCTGGCTGGTGAGCTGGGGCGACAACCCGCTGGTGACCGGCTTCGACCGCGAGGGGAGGATCACCTTTCGGCTGCACCTACCCGGCTCGACGTTCCGCGCCGTCCCCGTCCCCGAGGGGGCGACCAGCGTCGCCCGGCTGGCCAGGGGCATGGCCGCCATGCGCGCCGCTCGCGGGGCCGACCGCTAGGCGGTCGCCCGCGGGGTCACGATCTGCTGCCGCTCTTGCGCCGGTTCCGGGTGCGCCGCGGCGAGGGTCGCGTGTCGAGCTGCTTGCGGCGGCCGCCGTGGGCCATCTCGAACTCGCGGACCAGGCCCAGGTCGCCGGCCATGCGCCGGACGTCTTCCGCCTGGTCGGAGAGGACGAAGCTGATGCCCGTCCCGCGGCGGCCCGCCCGGCCGGTGCGGCCGATGCGGTGGACGTAGGAATCGCGGTCCTCGGGGGTGTCGTAGTTGATCACGTGGGTGATGCCCTCCACGTCGATGCCGCGCGCGGCGACGTCGGTGGCGACGAGGGCGTTGACCTCGCCGTCCTCGAAGCGCGCCAGGGCGCGCTCCCGCTGGCGCTGGCTCTTGTCGCCGTGCATCGCCACCGCTTCGATCCGGCGGCCGCGCAGGCGCTTGACCAGCCTGTCGGCGCCGCGCTTGGTGCGGACGAAGACGAGGGTCGGCCCGCAGTCGCCGTCTTCGAGCTGGGTCACCAGGTGGTCGAGCTTCTCGCCCTGCGTGCCGACCGGCAGGAAGCGGTGCTCGATATCGGCTTTGGCCTGCCGCGGCGCGTGGGTGTGGCGGCGGGCGTCGCGGGTGTAGGCGGCGGCGAGCTTTCCGGTGGCGCCCTGCAGGGTCGCCGAGAAGAACAGCGTCTGGCGGCGCTCGGGGGTCCGGGAGACGATCCTGTCGACGGCGGGCTTGAAGCCCATGTCGAGCATCCGGTCGGCCTCGTCGAGGACCAGGATGCGCACCCGCTCCAGGGAGACGACGCCGCGGTCGATCAGGTCCTCGAGGCGGCCGGGGGTGGCGACGAGGACGTCGGCTTTGCGGGCGGCCTTGATCTGCGGCCCGAAGCCGACCCCGCCGTAGACGGCGGCGATGCTCAGGCTGCGGGTCTCGGCGAGGGGGCGCAGCTCGTCGACGATCTGGCCGGCGAGCTCGCGGGTGGGTGCGAGCACCAGTGCGCTGGTGCTGCCGGTCCCGGGCGAGAGCCGCTCGAGCATCGGGATGCCGAAGGCGAGCGTCTTGCCCGACCCGGTCGGAGATTGGACGAGGAGATCGTGGCCGTCGAGCGCGTCGCGGACGACGAGCTGCTGGACGGGAAACGGGTGGGTGATGTCGCGGCGCGCAAGCGCGCGGATCACCGGCTGTGAGATGCCGAGATCGGCAAAGGAAATTATGGGGTGCTCCTGACTTAGGACGTCTAGGGAGATCCTGCGGCCCCTGGGCGCCAAGCGGCACGTGGAGGAAACGGAACCTCTCGGGTGGCGATTCGGCCGAACCCGACCCGGCCACCGTAGCAGGGCGATCCCACCCGGGGACGAGCCTCTAAGCTGGTCGGGCATGTTCGACCAGCTCTCCGAACGCCTGCAGTCGACCCTCTCCGAGGTCCGCTCGCGCGGCAAGCTGACCGAGTCCGACGTCGATGCGGCGATGCGCGAGATCCGCCTCGCCCTGCTCGAGGCCGACGTCAACTTCAAAGTCGTCAAAGCCTTCACGAAGACGCTGAAGGAACGCTGCCTCGGCTCCGAGGTGCTGGAGAGCCTCGACCCCGGGCAGCAGGTGGTGAAGATCGTCAACGAGGAGCTGGCCTCGCTGATGGGGGGGACCGGCTCGGAGCTGGCGATGGCGACCAGCGGCCCCACCGTGATCCTGATGGCCGGCCTGCAGGGCTCCGGCAAGACGACCGCCTGCGCCAAGCTCGCCCAGTACTTCGGCAAGCAGGGCAAGGACGTGGCGCTGGCCGCCTGCGACGTCTACCGCCCGGCCGCGGTCGAGCAGCTGGTGACGATGGGCGGCCGCGCCGGCGCCCACGTCTACGAGCGCGGCACCGAGGCCGACCCGGTCGACATCGCCTCCTGGGCCCTCGACGAAGCCCGCGCCGAGCGCCGCGACGTGCTGATCGTCGACACCGCCGGCCGCCTCCACATCGACCAGGACCTGATGGCCGAGCTGGCCCAGATCCGCAAGCAGACCCGCCCGCACGACGTCCTCCTCGTCGTCGACGCGATGACCGGCCAGGACGCCGTCGGCGTCGCCGAATCCTTCGCCGAGGTCGCCGAGTTCGACGGCGTCGTGATGACCAAGCTCGACGGCGACGCGCGCGGCGGCGCCGCGCTCTCGGTCAAAGCCGTCACCGGGAAGCCGATCCTCTTCGCCTCGACCGGGGAGAAGATCGAGGACTTCGACAAGTTCCACCCCGACCGGATGGCCCAGCGCATCCTCGGCATGGGCGACGTCCTCAGCCTGATCGAGAAAGCCGAGCAGCAGGTCGACGAGGCGGAAGCCGAGGCGATGCAGGAGAAGATGCGTCGCGACCAGTTCACGCTGGAGGACTTCCTCAAGCAGATGAAACAGGTCCGCAAAATGGGGCCGCTGAGCGGGATCCTCGGGATGCTGCCGGGGATGGGGGCGCTGAAGCAGCTGAAGAACGCCCCGCTCGACGAATCCGAGCTCGACCGCGTCGAGGCGATCATCCTCTCGATGACGCCCCAGGAGCGGGCCAACCCGGGCGTCATCAACGGCTCCCGCCGCAAGCGGATCGCCGCCGGCTCCGGGACCAAGGTCCAGCAGGTCAACCAGCTGGTCAAGCAGTTCGACCAGATGAAAGTGATGATGAAAGCGATGGCCAACGGACAGGCGCCGACGCCTCAGCAGATGGCCAAGCTGGCCGGCGCCGGGCAGCGCGCGCCGCGCCCGAGGGCAAGAAGACGCTAATCTGCGCCGCCGAATGGCAGTCCGAATCAGACTTAGACGAGTGGGTTCCAAGAAGAACCCGGTGTGGCGGATCGTCGTCGCCGACAAACGCTCGCCGCGCGACGGGCGCACGATCGAGACGATCGGCCAGTACAACCCGCAGACCGAGCCCTCGACGATCAACATCGACGAGGAGCGCGCCCGCCACTGGCTCGAGCACGGCGCCCAGCCGTCGGAGACGGTCGCGACCCTGCTGCGGACCAAGGGCATCAAAGCCTCCGGCAGCTAGCCGGTCCCAAGGATGACGGAGCTCCTCGAGTTTCTCGTCAAGGCCCTCGTCGAGGACCCGGAGGCGGTCGTGGTCGAGGAGCTCGAAGAGGAAGGCGACCTCGTCTACGAGATCACCGTCGCCGAGGACGACCTCGGCCGGGTGATCGGCAAAGGGGGCCGGATCGCCAACGCGATCCGGACGATCGCCAAGGCGGCCGCGGTTCGAATCGACCGCCGCGTGATCGTCGACATCCTCGATTAACGCCCGCCCTCGCGTGCGGCTCGACGTCTTCACCCTCTTCCCCGAGGCCTTCGACTGGTTCCAGTCGCAGCGCTCGGTCCAGAACGCGCTGCGCGAAGGCAACGAGTTCCGCCTCTTCAACTACCGCGACACGACGCCGATCGGAGCGGGGAAAGTCGACGACTCCCCCTACGGCGGCGGCGCCGGGATGGTGCTGCGGGTCGACGTCGTCGACGCGGCGCTGCAGGCGGCCTACGGAGACGGGCCGCGGCCGCGGATCGTCCTGCTCTCGCCGACCGGGCCGCTGCTCAGGGACCCGATCGCCGACGAGCTGGTCGCCGAGCCGCACGTCGCCCTGCTCTGCGGCCGCTACGAGGGCTTCGACGACCGCGTCCACCAGCACCTCGCCGACGACGAGCTCTCGATCGGCCGCTACGTCCTCGCCGGCGGCGAGCTCCCGGCGATGGTCGTCGCCGACGTCCTCATGCGCAAGCTTCCGGGCGCCCTCGGCCACGCCGACTCCGCCGCCGAGGAGTCCTTCAGCCAGGTGCTGGAGGGGATGCCGGAGTACCCGCACTTCACCCGCCCGCCCAGCTACCGCGGCTGGGAGGTGCCGGAGGTCCTGCTCTCCGGCGACCACGAGAAGGTGCGGCAATGGCGGCTCGAGCAGAGCAGGTTGCGAGCCGAGGAGTTCGAAAAGGACGCGGAATAGCTACCATTCCGCGACCGCGCGGTTCCCGCACCTGGGTCCCGGCGGTTTTTTCTCGCAGCGATTCCTCCTATGAGCTCTGTAATCGACAGCATCGAGCGCGCCCAGCTGAAGCAGGGCCTTCCCAATTTCGCCCCCGGCGATCGTGTCCGCGTCCACTTCCAGGTGATCGAGGGGAACCGCAAGCGGACCCAGGTCTTCGAGGGCGTCGTCCTGCGGCGACAGGGGTCCGGCGTGCGCGAGACCTTCACGGTCCGCAAGCAGTCGTTCGGCGTCGGCGTCGAGCGGACGTTCCCCCTGCACTCGCCGAAGATCGAGAAGCTCGAGGTGGCGGCGCGCGGGGACGTGCGCCGGGCCAAGCTCTACTACCTGCGCGGCCGCATCGGCAAGGCCGCCCGCGTCGCCGAGCGGCGCTGGGGCATCGACGACGACGTCGTCGCCGCGCCCGCGGCAGCCGCGGACGAGTCCACCGCGGTCGACGCCGAGGGCGTCAGCCAGGAGGAGGCAGAGGCGGTGGCCGCTCCGGCTGAGGCCGAGGGCGACGAGGCGAGCACCGAGGCCACGGCCGAGACCGACGAGGCGCCGGCCGCTGAGGCCGAGGCGCCGGAGGCCGAGCACGAGGCGGCGGCGGAGGCGGACGCGGATGCGCCCGAGGCCGGGGAGACCGAGGACACTTCAGCGCCTGAGGATGCCGAGGACGAGGAGCCGGCCGAGGCCGGCGACTCCGACGAGGATTCGAAAGCCTGAACCCGTCGTTCCCGAAGCCGAAGTCCAAAGGCGGCGGGCTCGTAGAGTTGGCCGTCATCGTCGCGCTGGCCTTGGCGCTGGCGTTCGGGATCCAGGCCTGGATCGTCAAGCCGTACCAGATCCCCTCTGAATCGATGGAGCCGACCCTCGACGTCGGCCAGCGGGTCCTCGTCAACCGCTTCCTCTACCACTTCAAGGACCCGCAGATCGGCGACATCGTCGTCTTCCACCCGCCCAAGGGGGCCGACGTGGGCGGCGAATGCGGCGTCACCGTGGGAGGCGACGAGCCCTGCCCGAAACCGACCGCCGAACGCTCGGACCAGAACTTCATCAAGCGGATCGTCGCCGGCCCCGGGGACACGCTCTCGATCAAAGAAGGGCACCCCGTGGTCAACGGCGAGATCAAGCGCGACGAGCCCTACACCCTGCCCTGCAACACGTGCAATCTGCCGAAAACGATCACGATCCCGGCCGACCACTACTTCATGATGGGCGACAATCGTGGGGCGAGCGACGACAGCCGGTTCTGGGGACCCGTTCCCCGAGACTGGATCATCGGTGAGGCATTTGCCACCTACTGGCCCCCAAACCGGATCGGCGGCTTCTAGGAGTCCATTGAAGGGCTCCCCGCGCACGTCGAGCCCTTCAATGGGCTCTAAGCCGGGGAAGACCCACCGCCGCAGGCTGGCGCGCAGCCGCCGCCTGTTCGCGTTCGACCGCGGGCTGCAGAGCCGCTACGTCGCCGGCGCCGACGAGGCCGGCCGCGGCTGCCTGGCCGGCCCGCTCGTCGCCGCCGCTGTGCTGATCGACTACGAGCGCCTCTCGCACTCCGACCGCCGCGCCCTCAGCGGCCTCCACGACTCCAAGCAGATGACCGAGGCCCAGCGGCTGGAGATGTACCCGTGCGTGCTGCGCGCGGCTGAGCGGGTCAGCGTCGTGGTGCGCTGCGCGGCGGGAATCGACCGGCGCGGCCTGCACGTGACCAACATCGAAGCGCTCTCGCAGGCGCTGGAGCGGCTGGCGCCCGACGAGGAGGCGATCTGCCTCGTCGACGGCTTCCGCCTGCCGCGCTGCCCGATTCCCCACCGACCGGTCGTGCAGGGGGACGGGACGAGCGCCGCGATCGCCGCCGCGTCCGTGGTTGCCAAGGTGACCCGCGATCGCTACATGCGCGACGTCGCCGAGCAGCACCCCGGCTGGGGCTTCGAGGAACACGTCGGCTACTCGACCCCGGAGCACCGCCAGGCGATCGAGGAAATCGGCATCTCGCCGCTGCACCGGCGTTCGTTCCAGTCGGTGGCCTACTCGCAGCTCGAGCTCGGCTGACCTGCAAATCGTCCCCGGTATGCGGGGAGGATTTGTAGTCAGAACGCGCCCTTCACGTACTCGACGGCGACCGCGCGGTCGCCGCGGTCGAGGGTGACGCCGACGGCGTCGAAGCGGATCTCGTCGTAGGGCGGCTGGTCGCGCCGCTCCGCCATCCAGGCGGTGGCGAGGCGGCGGACGCGTCGCTGCTTGCGGGAGTCGATCGAGAGGATCGGCTGCTCGGGGCCGAAGTGCGTTCCCTCGCGCGCCCCCTTCACCTCGATGAAGACCAGCGTGCGTCCGTCGCGGGCGACGATGTCGAGCTCGCCGTAGCGGGTGCGGGCGTTGCGCTCGACGATCTCCCAGCCGGCGGCTGCCAGGCGGCGGGCGACCAGGTCCTCGGCGATGGCGCCGGTGCGGCGGCGGGCGACGGTCATGGAGGGTCAAGGCCGCTGAAGTCACGGATTCTCCCCCCACCTGTTGCGAAGAATTTTCTCTGTGCGCGCAACGGGTGCGCCCGCGCCTCCTAGCGTGCCTGCCGTGCTCGCAACCGCCCGCACCTTCACCCTCGACGGCATCTCCGCCCGCCCCGTGCGGGTCGAGGTCGACGTCCACCGGGGCCTGCCGAACTTCACGATCGTCGGGCTGCCCGACGCGGCGGTGCGGGAGGCGCGGGAGCGGGTGCGCGCGGCGCTCGTCAACTGCGGCTTCGAGTTCCCGCTGCGGCGGATCGTCGTCAACCTGGCGCCGGCGAGCCTGCGCAAGGCGGGCCCGGGGATGGACCTGGCGATCGCGGCGGCACTCCTGTGCGCGGCGGGCGAGCTGGAGTGGGAGGGGCTGGCCCGGGTGGCGCTGGCGGGGGAGCTGGCCCTGGACGGCTCGACGCGCCCGGTCCAGGGGGCGCTGGCGATGGCCGAGGCCGCGCGGGAGGGTGGGGCGGAGGCGATCGTGCTGCCCGCCGAGAACGGCCCCGAGGCGGCGCTGGCCGAGGGCATCGAGGTGATCGCTCTCGACACCCTCGGGCGGCTGCCGGCCCTGGTCGCCGGCAAGTGGGATCCGCCGCGACCCGAGCCTCTGCCGCTCCAGCTCACGGCCTCCCCCGGTGCGCCGGATCTCGCCGACCTGCGCGGGCAGCCGCACCTGCGGCACGCGCTCGAGGTCGCGGCGGCGGGCGGGCACAGCCTGCTGATGGTCGGACCGCCGGGGGCCGGGAAGTCGCTTGCCGCGAGCCGGCTGCCGTCGATCCTGCCGCCGCTGGCGCCGGTCGAGGCGCTGGAGGTGGCGCGGATCGCCGGCGCCTGCGGCAGGCTGGGCTCGGCGCCCGGCGGCCGTCCCTTCCGCGCCCCGCACCACACGATCAGCGCCGCCGGCCTGATCGGCGGCGGCACCCCTCCGCGGCCCGGGGAGGCGACGCTGGCGCATCGTGGCGTCCTCTTCCTCGACGAGCTCTGCGAGTTCAGGCGCGACACGCTGGAGGCGCTGCGGGCGCCCTTGGAGAGCGGGGAGGTGTCGATCGCGCGGGCGGGCGGCCGACGCAGCCTCCCCTGCCGGTTCATGCTGGTCGCGGCCGCCAATCCCTGTCCCTGCGGACGCGGCGAGACCGACCCCGACTGCTCCTGCGCGCCGGTGCACGTGCAGCGCTACCAGGGCAAGCTGAGCGGCGCCCTCGCCGATCGCATCGACATCCTCGCCGCGGTCAGCCAGCCGAAGGCGACCGAGATAGGGGGCGCTCCGGGGGAGCCGTCGGCGGCGGTGCGGGAGCGCGTCTGTGCGGCGCGCGAGCGCCAGGAACGGCGGCTCGGCTCCGGCCGCTGCAATGCGGAGATGACCCCGGCCGAGGCGCGCGCCTGCTCGCTCAGCTCGTCGGCCGCGACCCTGCTTGCCGATCTCTACGCGCGTCAACGGCTCAGCGGCCGCGCCCATGACCGGGCGCTGCGCCTGGCGCAGACGCTGGCCGACCTGGCCGGCGCCGAGGAGATCGGGGAGGAGCAGATGGCCCAGGCCCTGCAGCTACGGAGGCGCGACCGTGGCTGAGCCGGCTGCCTGCGTCGAGTGCCTGCGCCGCTCCTGGCTGCTCGCGGCTCTCGGCCCCTACGTCGAGAAGGTGGCCACCGGCGATCCTGGCTCGCGCTCCCCGGAACTGCTTCGCCTCTCGAACGAGGACCTGGTCGAGGTCGCCGCACCCAAGGTGGCGGATCAGATGCTGGCGCGGGTCGCAGCGCTGCCCGAGGCGCAGCTCGCCGAAGAGCTGCTGGCGGCGGACTGCTGGGCCTGCTGCCGCCACGGCGATCTCTACCCGGCCTCGCTGCGAGACGCCGCCGACGCTCCCTGGGCGCTGATCGGCCGGGGTAACCCACGCCTCCTCGACGGGCTCGAGCCCCACGAAACGGTGACGATCGTCGGCGCCCGTCGTGCCACCTCCTATGGCCGGGAGTTCGCCCGCGAGCTGGGGCGCGAGCTGGCCGGCGCGGGCATGGTCGTGGTCAGCGGGCTCGCCTTCGGCATCGACGGCTGCGCCCACCGCGGCGCCCTCGACGCCGGCCGCACGATCGCCGTGCTCGGCTGCGGACCGGACATCGCCTATCCCGGTAGCCACCGCTCGCTCTGGCGGCGGATCTGCGAAACCGGCCTGGTCGTCTCCGAGCTGCCGCCCGGCGCGACCCCCTGGCGCTGGACCTTCCCCGCCCGCAACCGGATCATGGCCGCCCTCGCGGGAATGACGGTCGTGGTCGAGGCCGCCACCCGCTCCGGCTCGCTGATCACGACCGACCTGGCCGCCGACCTCGGCCGCGACCTCGGCGCCGTCCCCGGCCCGGTCACCTCCCGCGCCTCCGCCGGCCCCAACGCCCTCCTCGCGAGCGGCGCCCACGTCATCCGCGACGCCCAGGACGTCCTCGACGCCATGCTCGGCCCCGGCCGCAGGCAGCTCGACCGCACCGGCCCCGCCCTCGGCCCGGATCTCGAAGCCGCCCTGGCCGCCGTCGAGGCCGGCGCCTCCAGCTGCGACGCCGTAGCCGCGAGAGCCGATCTCTCAGGCCCGGCCGCCGCCGCGGCCCTCGCGCGCCTGGAGCTACTCGGCTACCTCAGTTGCTCTTCACTGGGGGTTTATGTCCGTACGGCCCTCACTGCTAGCTAGGAGCTCCGCAATTGATTGCAGGTGATGTGCTGAGGATGTCCGGATAGCGATAGTGTCGGCCTCGTGGCAACCGCTGCCGACCTCGAAGTCAATGACTACCGTTGCGACGTGTGCGGCTTCGTCTATCGCCCCGCCGCTTTCAAAGGGCTCGACTTAAGCGAGCAGCCCGACGATTTCGTATGCCCAGATTGCCAGTCAACGAAGAGCCATTTCCAGGTTGACAGAGAGCCCGAAGACCCGATTGAGGACAGCGAAGAGCAAGAGGAAAATGAGGCGTTGGAAGAAGTCGAGACCGCACCGAAAAAAGCGTCGAAGGACGACGACCCTTTGGCCGGGTTGAAGCCAAGAAGGGTATTCGCCGAAGCGAGCGATCCCAGCGTCGCGTCTTTAAAGGAATTGCGGGATGATGGAGACCTCGACCCCCAGCCTCCCTATCAGCGGTATGAGGTCTGGACTCCTCTCAAGAAGAGCAAGTTGATCGAGTCGGTATTGATGGGTCTCCCGCTGCCCCGGTTCTACTTCGCCGAGAACAAAGACGAGACTCAGGAGGTTGTAGACGGCCAGCAGCGGCTCGCTGCATTGTTCAGGTTCATGGACAACGAGTACGCCGTGAAAGGGCTGAAGACGCTCACTGCGCTTAACGGGAAAAAGTGGTCGGATCTCGATAGGAAGATCCAAAATCGCATTAAGAACTTCAGTCTCTCTATCGTGCTGATCCAGAAGGAGTCTGATCCAAAGCTTCGATATGACCTCTTCGAACGGCTCAACACCGGTGCGACGGGTCTTAACGAGCAGGAGCTCCGCAATGCTGTTTACAGGGGCGAGTACAACGACTTCGTATACCGGCTCGCTGATTCAGACGACTGGCGGAAGCTTCACAATCTGACCGGCAAGCACAAGCGAATGGCCGATGCTGAGTGGGTCCTGAGGTTTATGGCGTTTCGGGATCAGACCTACCTGAACTTTCCCGACAAGAGCATGACCGGCTTCCTTACCAAGCAAATGGAAGACAACCATCCGGAGCCCAAGGCTGACCTGAAAAGGGCAGAGGAAGACTTCAGGAAGGCTGCCTCTCTTTGCCGCTCGGTGTATGGCGATAAGGCATTCCGGCGATTCCGCAGGGGAAACGCGCTCGATATCGAGGGGGCGTGGGAGAAGAAGAGGGTCTTAGCTCTCGAGGACGTCCAGCTTTGGGGGATGACCAGATTCGAGAAGGGCCAGATCATGGGAAGGGCCGATGATCTATTCGAGGCGTCGATTGCGCTGACCAACGAAGAGGAGTTCGAAGACCTGATTTCCGAGAACACGTCGGGCAAGGCGCGTGTGGAGAGGCGGTTTGTCCTCTGGAAGGAGATGATGGACGAAGTTCTCATCGGCTCTAATCAGGGTCCCAGGTTCTTCCCGCGCGCCATCAAGGACGCCTTATGGGATAAAGGTCGGACCTGTGCTGGGTGTGGGCAAGAAATCCGCGACTTCGATGACGCTCATGTCGATCACATAAAGGCCTTCTCCAAGGGGGGCAAGACGGTGAAGGAGAATGGCCAGTTGATGCATCGGTACTGCAATCGAGCAAAGGGCTCTACGGTCGAGAGCGCCTCCTAGGGACGGTCATGGCGCGTTTTCGTCTGGCGCGACCCGTTCCCGCCGTCCTCTCTATCGCCGGCTCCGACTCTGGGGGCGGGGCCGGGGTCCAGGCAGATCTGAAGGCGTTCGCGCGGGTGGGGGTGCACGGGATGACGGCGATCACGGCGATCACGGTGCAGAACACGGTAGGGGTGGAGGCCGTCCAGGCGATTTCGCCGGAGATCATCGAGGGTCAGGTGCGAGCGGTGGCCGAGGACATAGGTGTCGACGCGGTGAAGATCGGGATGCTGGGAACGGCGGAGACGGTCGAGACTGTGGTGAGGGCACTCGGTCATGTGGGTGACGCACCGGTCGTGGTCGACCCGGTGATGATCGCCGAGAGCGGTGCCCGGCTCCTCGACGAGGACGCGCGCAGGGCGCTGGCCGAGCAGCTGCTGCCGCTGGCGGCGGTGGTGACGCCGAACATTCCCGAGGCGCGGGCATTGACCGGGCTGGGGGAGGAGGCGACGCAGACCGAGATGGCGCGGGCGCTGGTCGGCATGGGCGTGGGCGCCGCGGTCGTTACTGGCGGGCATAGCGAGGAGGTCGTCGACGTCTTCTACGACGGTGACGAGGTGGTCGAGATAACCGGGGAGCGGCACCCCGATGGCGCCGCCCACGGCTCCGGTTGCACGCACTCCTCCTCGCTGGCCGCGTTTCTGGCACTGGGGAGAAGCCCGCTTGAGGCCGCAAGAGGGGCGCGTGAGATCACCTCCGCAGCGGTGCGAGACGGGCTGCGGGGAATCGGGGCAGGGGCGGGCCCTGTGGACGTCTTCGGGTTGGCGCCTGGACGCGCGCAGTAGATTCCGATGCCATGAGCACGAACGGCAGCACGACCAAGCTTCCCCGCCCGCGTTCCTCGACCGTCTTCGACGGCCCCGACCGCGCCCATTCGCGCGCCTACATGAAGGGGATCGGCTTCGACGACGAGGCGCTCAGCAAGCCGACGATCGGGATCGCCAACACCTGGACCGAGGCGATGCCGTGCAACTTCCACCTGCGCGCACTGGCCGAGCACGTCAAAGAGGGCGTCCGCGCCGCCGGCGGGACGCCGATGGAGTTCAACACCGTCGCCGTCTCCGACGGGGTGACGATGGGGACGCAGGGGATGAAGGCCTCGCTGATCAGCCGCGAGGTGATCGCCGACTCGATCGAGTTGATGGCGCGCGGCTATCAGTTCGACGCGATCGTCGCCCTCTGCGCCTGCGACAAGACGATCCCCGGCTGCGCGATGGCGCTGGCCCGACTCGACGTCCCCTCGGTCGTGCTCTACGGTGGCTCGATCGCGCCCGGTCACTGGCACGGCCGCGACGTCACCATCCTCGACATCTTCGAGGCGATCGGCGCCCACAACGCCGGCGAGATGACCGACGAGGAACTTCACGAGCTGGAGGGCGTCGCCAGCCCCGGCGCCGGCGCCTGCGGCGGTCAGTTCACCGCCAACACGATGGCCTGCGCGTTCGAGGCGCTCGGGATCAGCGCCGGCGGCTCGGCGATGGTCCCGGCCGAAGACGACAACAAGCCCTCGGTGTCCGAGAAGATCGGCGAGCTGGTGATCAACGTCCTCGTCGAGGACCTGCGGCCGAGCAAGATCATCACCCGCGAGTCGCTGGAGAACGCGATCGCCTGCGTCTGCGCCTCGGGCGGCTCGACCAACGGCGTCCTGCACCTGATCGCGCTCGCCAACGAGCTCGGCATCGAGCTGACGATGGACGACTTCGAGCGGATCTCCCGCCAGACGCCCCTCTTCGCCGACCTCAAGCCGGGCGGCCGCTTCGTCGCCACCGACCTCTACGCGGCCGGCGGCGTGCCGGTGATCCTCAAGCGCCTGGCCAAAGCCGGGATCCTCCACGGCGACGCGATCACCGTCACCGGCAGGACGATCGGCGAGGAAGCCGCCGCCGCGACCGAGGCGCCCGACCAGGAAGTCGTGCGCCCGGTCGAGAACCCGCTGAAGCCCGAAGGCGGCCTCGCGATCCTGCGCGGCAACCTCGCCCCCGAAGGCTCCGTGGTCAAGGTCGCCGGGACCGAGCGCCGCCGGCAGACCGGCCCCGCCCGCGTCTTCGAGAACGAAGAGGAATGCTTCCGCGCCGTCAAGGACCAGCGGATCAACCCCGGGGACATCGTCGTCATCCGCAACGAGGGGCCGGTCGGCGGCCCGGGGATGCGGGAGATGCTCCAGGTCACCGCCGCGATCGTCGGCGAGGGACTGGGGGAGAGCGTGGCGATGGTCACCGACGGTCGCTTCTCCGGTGCCACCCGCGGGCTGATGATCGGGCACGTCGCCCCCGAGGCTGCGAAGGGCGGGCCGATCGCGGCGATCCGCGAGGGAGACGAGATCACCGTCGACATCGACAACCGCAGCCTCGACGTCGCCCTCTCCGACGAGGAGATCGCCAGGCGGGTCGCCGAGTACGAGCCGCCGGAGCCGCGCTACACCCGCGGCGTGATGGCCAAGTACGCGGCCACGGTCTCATCCGCCTCGCAGGGCGCGATCACCTGACACTTGGCGAATTTTCCACCTGCGGCGGTGGAAGGTTCACCAGTTGCTACCCCACAACGATGTCGTCCTGCCGCGCCTGCAGCGGCTGGGACGACTCGATGAACTCTTCGACCAAGCCGTTGAACCGGCCCGGTCGCTCCAGCATCGGCACGTGGCCGGTCCGCTCGAAGATCTCCAGGCGCGATTGGGGGATCAGGCGGTGGTACCCGAGCGCCGCTTCGACGGGGACGACCTTGTCGTTGAGGCCCCAGACCACCAGGGTCGGGATCTCGATCTCCGTCAGCCGCTCGCGGGTGTCGTAGCCGTGGATCGCGACGAGCGCCTGGGCGAAGCCGGGAGCGCTCAACCCCGGGTTCGCCTGCTCTTTCAGCAGCTCCGGCCGCAACTTCGCCGGCGCCCGCATCACGCCGCCGAAGGCAAACTGCCTCCCCCTCGCCCGGGTCAGCCAGATCTTGCGGTCGCCGGAGAGGAAGTGAGGCGCCGCCGCCTCGACCATCCGCGCCGCCACCCGCACCACCCGGTTCTCCGCCTCGGCGAAGCTGATCCCGGCGGCGGAGACGAGGACCAGGCGGTCGAAGCGATCCGGCCGGTCGATCGTCGCCTCGGTCGCGACGAAGCCGCCCATCGAGTTGCCGACCAGCGCCGCCACCCGGTCGATCCCCAGCTTCTCGCAGAAGTCGTGCAGCATCTGCCCGTAGTTGGCCATCGAGATCTCCCACGACGGGTTCGGGCTGTCGCCGAAGCCGGGCAGGTCGGGCGCCAGCACCCGGTAGCCCTTCGCGAAGTGGGGGATGTTCTCGAGCCAGTTGCGCCAGCAGCCGGCGAGGCCGTGCACGAAGAGGATCGGTTCGCCCTCGCCGATGTCGACGTAGTTCACCTCGGCACCGGGCAGCTCCACCCGGTTCAGGTGCTCGCGCCAGTCGATCCGCAGCCACTCCGGCGTCGGGTCCGGGTTGCCGTAGTCGGCTCCCGGAAAGCCGGGGACATCCTGGGTGTTAGGCATAGCCCATCCTTTCCAGCACCGGGATCTCGCGGATCTGCGGCGGTTGCAAGTGGTCCCAGAGGATGCCACGGGGCCGCTCGTACTGACGCTCGACGTCGATCACCGCGCGGGGGGTTGCGATCAGGTCGACGGGGAGGTCGTGGTCGGTGACCATCAGGTGCTGGCGGAGGATCTGGATCGGGTGGACCGTGGTGGCGACGGTGGTGTGGGCGTCGATCTTGCCGGCGTCGGCGAGGATCCCGTACTCGAGGTCGTGGTAGCCGCCGCCTTTGCCGACCCGGGCGCCGCTGAGGTTGAGCGCAACCGAGCCGCAGAGGATCAGGTCGATCTCCGGCAGGTCGTCGAGGGCGACCACCCGGCCGTGCTTGAGGGCTCCCTTGATCGTCGCCGCCTCCTTCATCGCCGTCTTCGAGAGGCGTTTCGGATCCAGCACGCGGAAGGGGTGGGGGTCGCGCAGGCGCGGCACCGCCATGATCATCGTCTTCCCCTCTTCGAGGGCGATCCGGCGCGCGTGCGTCTGCGGCGAGTCGGGGTTCGCCTTGATCGTCCGCGCCCGCTTCCAGAGCCGGTGGCCGGCGAGCTTTTCGGCCGCCAGTTTGGCCCCCGCGAAGTTGGGAATCCGCCCCTCGGCACCGGGAAAGCGGGAGACGCCCTCGCGTTCCATCGCCTTCCACACTTCCTGGCGGACCTCGTCCTTGGTGCGCACCAGCCGAAAGATATCCGTCGCCGCTGCCGATAAACGAGGCATATGTCTTGCAGGGAAGGGAATCCGTAAAGGCGAAAGGGGCGTTTGCCTAGACTTTTTCCGACTCGCTCGGCCGACCAGAGGGAATCTCAGTCCAAAGATGGGAACCAAGACTTCGATAGCGGCGCTGGTCGCCGCCGTGCTGCTGGTGGTCGTCGTCGGCGGTGCCTACGCCTACGACAGCACCCAGAAGGACGAGATCGCCGAGGGCGTGACGATCGGCGGCGTCGACGTCGGCGGCCTCGACGAAGAAGAGGCCGCCCGCCTGGTCCGCCGCAAGCTGCTGGCGCCGCTGCAGGGGTCGCTCCGGGTCACCTTCCGGGACGAGTCCTGGGAGCTGCCGGGCGCGAAGCTGAAGATCCGCGCCGACGTCGACGGGGCCGTCGAAGAGGCGATCGAGGACAGCCAGGACGGCGGCCTGCCGGGGCGCCTCGTCCGCTACGTCAGCGGCGGCGAAGTCGACGAAAGCATCACTCCGAGCGTCACCTACTTCGAGCCCGCGATCAACCGCTTCGTGCGCAGGATCGCCGAAGACGTCAACCGCGAACCGCAGAACGCGGACGTCGAAGCCACCGGCGCCTCGCTCAACGTCGTCGCCGGCAAGGACGGGCTGAAGCTGCGCGACAACCTGCTGGAGAAGGAGCTGAAGGCCGCGGTCCTGAACGCCGAGGCCCCCGACGAGATCGTCGCCCGCGCCCACTCGGTCGCCCCGGAAGTCACCAAGGAGGAGGTCGCGGCGCAGTACCCGGTCTACCTGACGCTTGACCGCTCGACCTACACGCTGCGCCTCTGGAAGGACCTGAAGCTGGCGAAGACCTACACCGTGGCCGTCGGCGCGGAAGGATTCGCGACCCCGGAAGGGCTCTACCAGATCGAATCCATGGAAGAAAACCCCGTCTGGAACGTGCCGGAATCCGACTGGGCCGGCTCGCTGGCGGGGCAGTCGATTCCGCCGGGACCCGAAAACCCGATCAAGGCCCGCTGGATGGGGATCTTCGAAGGCGCGGGGATCCACGGCACCGAAGAAACCTCCTCGCTCGGCACCGCCGCCTCCCACGGCTGCGTGCGGATGTCCATCCCGGACGTCGAAGACCTGTACGAGGAAGTCGAAATCGGGACGCCCGTATATCTCGGTTAAGGGCCGCTCGCAGGACGCGGCCGGGGCGAGGCGAATGAAGCCCCGATGAACTGGGAGGCGGCGCTGGCCGCATACGACCGTGACCTGCGCGCCCGTGGCTCGGCCGAGCGCACCCGGCGCGCCTACGGCGTCGACCTCGGCGGGTTCGTCGAGTGGGCGGGGGAGCAGGGCCTCGGCCCCGGCGACGTCCGCCACCGCGACGTGCGGCGCTACGCGGCGGGCCTCTCCAACGCCGGTGCCGCCGCGGCTACGGTGGCCCGCAAGCTCGCCGCGATCCGCGGCCTCTTCGGGTTCCTGGTCCGCACCGAAAGGGCCGAAGCCAACCCCGCCGACCTCGTCTCCAGCCCGAAGCGCTCCGAGAAGCTGCCCCACGTCCTCAGCACCGAGCAGATGCGCTCCCTGCTGGAGCGGATCCCCGCCCGCACGCCGCTGGAGCTGCGCGACCGGGCGATGCTGGAGCTCGCCTACTCCTGCGGACTGCGCTGCGAGGAGATCGTCAACCTCGACGAGGGAGCGCTCGACTTCGAGACCGAGCAGCTGCGGGTCCTCGGCAAGGGATCGAAGGAGCGGCTGCTGCCGGTCGGCGAGCCGGCGCAGCGGGCGCTGCGGCGCTATCTGGAGAAAGGGAGGCGCGCCCTGGTCGCCGATCGGCGCGAGCCCGCGCTCTTCCTCTCCAAGAGCGGCCGGCGCCTCTCCAACTCCGACGTCACCCGCCGGCTCGGCCTCTGGACCCGCGAAGCGGCGCTCGCCGCCGGGGTCTCGCCGCATTCACTTAGGCATTCCTTCGCGACCCACCTCTTGGAGGGCGG
>DASUQZ010000074.1:0-3697 GCA_036280335.1 Solirubrobacterales bacterium | reverse complement strand
ACCGGCGGCAACTTGCCGAGAAATTCGTGTGCCAGCCGGCGAGCAGACCAGAGTCGGGCGGTTCTTCGACCGCCATCCCAACCTGATGCGGGCGCTGGCGCTCGCCGCTCTCGTCTGGGGCCTGGGGTACCTGACCTGGCGCGTCGGCTGGAGCGGGGAAGGCGCCAACCCGATTGCCTTCGCGATGCTGCTGGCGACCGAGGTCTACGGCCTCTACGCGCTCTCGATCCTCACCTGGTTCTCCTGGTCGCGCCCTGTCCAGAAGCGCCCCGCGACGACGCCGGGCAGAAGCGTCGACGTCTACGTCTGCACCTACGACGAGCCGGTCGAGGTGGTGATGGCGACGCTGGCCGGGTGCCGGGCGCTCACCTACCCGCACACGACCTACCTGCTGGATGACGGACGGCGAGAGGAGATGCGGGAGCTGGCGGAGCTGGCCGGCGCCGAGTACCTGACCCGCGGCGACAACGCCCACGCCAAGGCGGGCAACCTCAACGCCGCCCTCCCCCGGACCGGCGGCGACCTCGTCTTCGTCCTCGACGCCGACCACGTGCCGATGCCCGACGCCCTCGACGCCCTCGTCGGCTACTTCGACGACGAGCGGATGGCGATCGTGCAGACGCCGCATGACTTCTTCAACCACGACTCCGCCCAGCACTACGCCGCCGGCCGCCACGAGCAGTCGCTCTTCTACCGGGTGATCTGCCCCGGCAAGGACCGCCACGGCGCCGCCTACTGGTGTGGCTCGGCGGCCCTGATCAACCGCCACGCGCTGCTCGAGATCGGCGGCGTCGCCACCGAGACGATCGCCGAGGACTTCCACACGACGATCCGCCTGCAGCGCCACGGCTGGCGCAGCCGCTACCACGACGAGGTCCTCGTCCAGGGGCTGGCGCCGCACGACCTCGACGGCTACCTGCTGCAGCGCGACCGCTGGGCCCGCGGCAACCTCGCCGTCTTCACCCTTCCCGAGTCGCCGCTGCGGGCGAAGACGCTGAGCCCGCTGCAGCGCCTCTCCTACCTCGCCAGCCTGCTCGCCTACCTGGCTCCGCCGATGCGGCTGCTGCTCCTGCTCACCCTCGGCCTCGTCCTCTGGACGGGGGAGCTGCCGATGAAGATCAGCGTCACCGCGCTGGCGGCGCTGTGGGTGCCCTATCTCGCCCTCAACCTCGCCGCCGGCGCCAGCCTCGCGCGCGGCTACATGCGGATCCCCGAGTCGGCCCACTACGAGCTGCTGACGATGGAGATCTACACCCGCGCCCTGCGCTGCGCCGTCGTCCCCGGCAGGACCGCCTTCAAGGTGACGCCGAAGCAGGGGCGCGACGGCGGCGGCCTCGAGGCCGTGCGCAAGCTCCACCTCGTCCTCTTCTGCACCGTGCTGCTGGCGACGGGAACGCTGCTGCGCCTGCTCGACCTGGCCGGCGTCGGCCCGCTCCCGGACCTGCCCGGGATCGCGGCGGTCGTCGTCCCCCTGCTCGGGCTCTTCGAGCTGCGGCGGCTGCTCTCAACGACGCTGGCCGTCGGGCGCCGGCGCCAGCGCCGGCTCGTCTACCGGTTCGAGGGCGACGCCGAGGCCAACGTCTACTCCCCCGCGGCCCACACCGCGGCCCGTCTCGTCGATGCCTCCGCCGCCGGCCTCGGCCTCGTCGCCGAGGGCCCGGTCGAGGTCGGCAGCCAGCCCGCGGTCCTGCTGAGCCTGACCGACGCGACCGGCGAGCGGCACGAGGTCGCCGCCAAGGTGGAGGTCCGGACCTGCCGCGAGAGCGAGGGCCGCTTCCTCGTCGGCGCGACGATCACCGAGATCGACCCCGACGCGAGGCTGCGGCTGATGGAGTGGTGCTACGTCGTCTGCAGTCACGAGCGGCTGCGCGGGCACCGGCCGGCGACCCCGCTGCCGGAGTCGGAGGCGATCGTCGTCTCCCTCGACGACTACCGCGGCGCGCCGCTTCCCGCCACCGCTTCGATTCCCGCCCTGCGGCAGGCCTGAGGCGCTACCCTCCTCCATACACGGCGGTTCAGTGATCTTCGCTGTGAGGGGGAATGGGGAGAGGACCGGCATCATCGGCCAAGAAATGCCGGTCCTCCCACGCTGCAACGAAGCGTCAGAGAGAGCTCCATTACGGCGCTGAGTATAGAGTCGGCCTCAAACCGCTCGAACTTCAATCCAGCAAAAAACTCCGCACGTTCCTGGAGCGGAGAGGGTGGGATTCGAACCCACGAGGCGGGTTAACCCCGCCCACGCGATTTCCAATCGCGCTCCTTAAGCCACTCGGACACCTCTCCGGGTCCCCCACAGGGTATCGGCGCTCAGGCGGGGGCCGACGGCTCGCCCCGCCCGCGGCGGGCGGCGAAGAACTCGCGCAGGAGCTGCGCGCACTCGGTTTCGCGGACGCCGGCGACCACCTCGGGGCGGTGGTTCAGCGCCGGCTCCCGCAGCACGTCGAGGACGCTGCCGGCGGCGCCCGCCTTCGGGTCGGCCGTCCCGTAGACGACCAGGGGGATGCGGGCGAGGACGATCGCCCCCGCGCACATCGCGCACGGCTCGAGGGTCACGTAGAGGGTCGTCTCCGGCAGCCGCCAGCCTCCCAGCGCCGCGGCGGCGGCGCGGATCGCCAGCAGCTCGGCGTGGGCGGTGGGATCGCGGCGCAGCTCGCGCTCGTTGCCCGCCCGCGCCAGCACCTCGCCGTCCCTGAGGACGGCCGCGCCGATCGGGACGTCGCCGTGGGTCTCGGCCCTGCGCGCCTCCTCCAGGGCGATCTCCATCCCGGCGTCGAAGTTGCCCGCGTCCACGATGCGGGAGTATGTCCACCGGCAACTTCCTCGGCAACGCGGTGTTCTTTGGGGGCCTGGCCGCGCGCGGGGGTGCGGCGGGCGCTCACAGGTAGATGAACAGACTTCTTCGTACCCTCCCGCCTCTGGCGCTGATCGCGGCCCTGTTCGCGGCCGCCTGTCCCGCCCGCGCCGCCGAGGGGGTGGCGCCGGCCCGCGAGTTCGCGCCGCGGCAGCTGCTGGTCAAGTTCGAGGGGGAGCGTCAGGGCCGGGCGCTGCGGCTACCGGCCGGCGCCGGGGTCGCTCGCACGGCGCAGGCGCTGCGGCGCAACCCGCGGGTCGTCTACGCCGAGCCCGACTACGTCGCCACCGCCTCGGCCGCCGCCCCCGAACCCTTCGACCCCGACGACTCGGGGATGCTCGACGCCGCCTCCGAATCCTCGGCCGAAGCGGGCAACTGGGCCTTCAAGCAGTGGAACTTCCTCTCCCCGCGAAGCTCCGGCAACAGCTCGCTCCCGGTCTCCCCCGGCGGAATCGACGCCGTCGGCGCCTGGCGCAACCTGATCGAAGCCGGCAGGCCCGGGGCTTCGGGGATCGTCGTCGCCGTTCTGGACACCGGCATCGCCTACCGCTCCTTCGGCAAGCGCTTCCGCCGCAGCCCGGACTTCAGCCGCCACCAGTTCGTCCCCGGCTTCGACTTCGTCAACCGCGACCGCTTCCCGCTCGACGAAGGCGGGCATGGCACCCACGTCGCCGGCACGATCGCCGAGCGGACGAACAACGGGATCGGCGTCACCGGGCTCGCTTACAACGCGAAGCTGATGCCGGTCCGCGTCCTCGGCCGCAACGGCGAAGGCTATGCCTCGAAGATCGCCAAGGGGATCTGGTTCGCGATCGCCCACAGGGCGCAGGTGATCAACATGAGCTT
>DASUQZ010000073.1:0-4505 GCA_036280335.1 Solirubrobacterales bacterium | reverse complement strand
GCGGCCAGGCGGGCACCTCCCGCCGGATCGAGAACTACCTCGGCTTCCCGGCGGGGATCACCGGCAACGAGCTGACCAGCCGCGCCATCGCCCAGGCGCGCAAGTTCGACGCCCGGACGGCGGCGCCGTACCGAGCAGAGGTGCTGGAACCGGGCGAGGAGCGCCACGTCGTCCGGCTCGAGGAGGGCAACGAGATCTCCGCCCGCGCCGTCGTCCTCGCCACCGGCGCCGAATACCGCCGCCTGCCGGTCGAGGGCCTCGAGCAGTACGAGGGGCTCAGCGTCTTCTACGCAGCCGGGCCGCCGGAGGCACAGATCTGCGGCGGCCAGCGGGTCGGCGTGGTCGGGGGCGGCAACTCGGCCGGCCAGGCAGCCGTCTGGCTTGCCCGCGGCGGCGCCCTCGTCACCCTCCTGCACCGCCGCGGCGACCTGGCGGAGACGATGTCCGACTACCTGATCGGCGAGCTCGACCGCTACGGGGTCGAGGTCCGCGATCGCAGCGAAATCGCCGAGCTGCACGGCGAGGACGGCCGGCTGGAGGCGGTGACCCTCGCCGACGGAACCCGCCTCCCCTACTCGTTCCTCTTCCTCTTCCTCGGCGCCGCCCCCTGCACCGATTGGCTGGGCGACACCGTCGCACGCGACGAGAAGGGCTTCATCCTCACCGGCCCCGAAGCCGGCGCCGACGGTCTGCTCGAAACCAGCGTCCCCCGCGTCTACGCCGCCGGCGACGTCCGCTCCGGCTCGATCAAGCGCTGCGCGACCGCGGTCGGCGAGGGAGCCGCGGTGGTGAGGTTCGTCCACGGGCACATGCCCGACGTCGCCGACCCCGCGCGGCGACGGGCGGCAACCTAGAGCGGCACCGCTTCGACCTGTGAGGAGAGTTCGCCGCCGAGCAGGGCGTGGATCGCGAAGCCGGGAGGGTCGACGAACTCGACGCCTTCGCTGTGGAAGTCCGGGCGAGCCTGCTGGTAGGCGCTGGGGGCGGAGACGACCGGGCAGCCGGCGAGCGTCGAAGCAGCGATCCGGTGCAGGTGCCCGCCGACGATCGCCCGCAGGTGGGGATGGCGCCCCACCACCTCGGCGAGCGCCTCGCGCTCCTCGACGGGCATGTTGATCCCGTCCCACTCACGGACCGCAGTCGGCATCGGCGAGTGATGGAGCGCGAGGAGGGCCGGGCGGTCGGCCGCGTCCCGCAGCTCGGCGTCGAGCCAGCGCAGTTGGTCGGGCTCGAAGCCGCCGGGGTCCTGACCCGGCACGTTCGAGTCGAGGGCGATCAGGCGCAGCTCGCCGACGTCGACGGCGTAGTCGATCGGTTCGTCCCCCGCTCCCGGCAGATCGAATGCCTCCCTCAGCAGGGCCCGGTCGTCGTGATTGCCGGGAAGGACGTGGAGGGGCAGCTCGAGCCGGTCCAGCAACTCCCGCGCGATCCGGTAGTGCTCCTCGGTGCCGTCGTCGGTGAGGTCGCCGGAGACGATCACGCCGTCGGGCCGGTTCGGCAGCGAGCGAACCGCCTCGATCACCGCTTCCAGGCGGGGCATCGGATCGACGCCGTTCTCGAAGCCGCCGACGTGAAGGTCGCTGATCTGGACGAGGAGCGTCGGCTTCGGCATCGCTCAGGCCGGAAGGCGGACGGAAACCACCTCGAGGCGATCGACGCCTTCGAAGTCGCTCGGATTGCAGGTGTAGACGGGCAAGCCGTTCGCGAGCGCGGTGGCAGCGATCATCGCGTCCTTGGCACGCGCCCGCGTCTTGCGCCCCGTTTGCCGCAGCGATGCGGTGACGCTGCCGAAAACACGGGCGGCGTCGGCATCGAAGGGCAGGGGATCGAAGGCCTCCTCCGCCTGTTGAAGGTGCGCCTGTCGGCGGGCGCGCTCGACTTCACTCGCCGCAACCAGCGGGCCGACGCTGAGCTCCGCCAGGGTCACCGAGGTGATCACCGGCACGAGCGGAAGCATCTCGGGACGAAGTCGATCGAGAAGGATGACCACGCAGGTATCGAGGATCCCCCGCGGGTGCCTGGCCGAAGGCACGACTTACAGCTCCCAGTCGATGGCCGCATCGATGTCGGCGCGAAACGCTGCCGGATCGATGGGCGGCAGACGACGCCACTTCTCGAGCAGCACTTCGGTCGAGGACTCGACCCGGACCGGGGTCAGTTCGGCGACCGGCTTGCCGCTGCGGGTGATGGTGATCCGCTCGCCGTTGGCGGCTCGGTCGACTATCTCGCCCCCGTGATTCCGCAAGTCTCTGATGGTCACGTCTGCCATGCCTCCAATGTATCACGCGTGATACTTCGTTGTCTCATTCGATCAGTCGCACTTCGAAGCTCGGCACCACCAGGCCACCGGCGCCGCCGATCAGGGCGAGGATGCGGGTGACATAGGCCTGGGTCTCGGGATAGGGCGGGATGCAGTGGCAGACTTCGACGGGGGCGGGGCCAGCGTTGTAGGCGGCGAGGGCGAGCTCCGGCGAGCCGAACTGGCGCAGGAGGTCGGACATCAGGTGGGCCTGGGCGTCGATGGCGGCGACCGGGTCGAAGGGGTCGGTGAGACCGTATGCGGCTGCGGTGCTGGGTATGAACTGGGCGATTCCCTGTGCTCCTGCCGGGGAGCCTGCGCCGGGATCGAAGCCCGACTCGGCCATCAGCTGCCCGGCCAGGAGAGCCGGAGAGACGCTCCATCTGGCCCCGGCGCGGAGGATCGTCTCGCGGTACTGGACCGGGACGAAGGAGGGCAAGGTCGCCGCAGCAGGAACCGAAGCCGCCCCTCCCCCGCCCGCACCGACGGCTTCGCCCGCGGCCGAGCAGGGCGCCGGACCCGAAACGAACCCGTAATGCCAAGCCTCCCAGGAGTAGCGCTGGACGAACCCGAAGCGGCTCGCGTTTGCGGCGAGCCACGCATATGCCGAAGCAGGCCCGAGGTCGAGCTCGGTCGCGCAGCGATGGAGCGACTGCCCGGGCGGAGCGACCCAGGTGGGGTCCGGATTGGCGGCGAACAATTCCGCCTGCTCCGCGTCGGAGCGGAATCCGGAGACGACCACGAGGACGATGCCGTCGGCGCGGGCGGCTGCCGCCATCTGGTCGTAGGCCGCCGCCGCGTCCGGCCTCATTCCCTCGCCATCCCGATAGATCAACAGCCCTCCGTACCCACCGCCGCTCGCCATCCCGGTGGCACCCTCCGCCGTCGCCCCGCCGTAGGGAGCGGCCGCTTCGGCGACGGCGGAGGCTTCGATCCGCCGGCCGTCGCCTTCCCGAAGCGCCGCCACGATGGTGGCCTCGGCCCGGACCGGTGCGAACGACTCCGCGTCTGGAAAGCGGATCCGCACCCGCCCGGGATCGACCTCGTTGGCACGCGCCGCCAGGAGGCCGGCCGCGCGCGCCCGGCTCAGGTAGGCGGGCTTGTCGATGTGCTCCGGGTTCGGTCGCCCGTCCGGCAGCCGCGCCGGCGACAGCAGCCGCGGCAGATCGTCCCGCATCGAGCGCACCACCGAGATCGCGACCAGATCGGCTGCCCGCTGCACCCGGCCCTTCCCCGTCACGGCGCCGGCGATCGCAACCAGCGCCAGGGCGGCGGCGACGAGGACGAAAGCTCCGCCGAGCGCCAGGACCAGCGCCTGCCCCGACTCGCTCCGCCCCTTCATGCCGCGGCCCCGACAAGACGACGGATGAGACGCTCGGGAAGCCCGGGAGACCCCGGCGGCAGTACGCCGAAGAGGGCGCGTCGCTCGCTCACCCAGTTGAGCCGCTGCTTGAGGACGCAGACGGTGAGCCCCCGGGCGATCAGGTCCCGAGCGGCGAGGGCGACCAGGGCCCGATCGGCAGCCAGGTCGGCCCGCAGGAGAACGCCGCGCGGCCGCAGCCCGTCCCTCCCCGAGACCGCCGCCTGCAGCAGGGCCGGGGGGAGATGAACCACCGCAGGCTCTTCTCGAGCCACCGTCACCGCCGACGCGGCGGCGCTCAGCCCCTCGGCGTCAGCCGGGACGGCGAGGTGGCAGACCTGCCCGCGCGCCGCCGCCCTTACCTGCGGCAGATGAGCGACCAGTCGCTCCTCCAGCCCTCGCGCCGCGGCCGAGGCGAGCAGCGTCGGCCGCGGCGCCCTTCCTCCAACGTCCACCATCAGCGTCGCGACGTCTACGTCTGCCCCGGCGCAGGCGAGGGCCGCCGCCGCTCCCCGCGAGCCCTCGGCGTCGCCGACCCCGGTGACCAGCACGGTGGGTCCCACCCGCAGCGGGTTGACGAGGCTCACCGGGCCGGCCTCACGGCGGCGCTGCTCGTCACCGCAAGCCGATCCGAGAGCGCCTCGATCGGAGAGGGCGGCCGCAGGCGCACCGAGACGCTCCCGCCCTCGACCGAGACGGCGACGCGATCCTCGGCCCACCCCGGCAGCGCCTCCCGCGCCGCCCCGGCGGCCGAGTCTCCGGAGGCGAGCGCCAGGGCCCCGGCCTCCGCCGCCCCGTCGGCGAGGGTCAGCGCGTAGCCCATTGCGAGCAGTTGCAGCGCCACCA
>DASUQZ010000072.1:0-2448 GCA_036280335.1 Solirubrobacterales bacterium | reverse complement strand
ATGCCGCCCCGCCCGCGGTTGCGACGCAGACGGCCGCGACCTTGGCCAGGGCCGTCGCGCCGATCCCGCCCGCCCCGCCGCCCGCAGCGACCTGAGGGGCCGCGGCTCCACCTCCGCCGCCGAAGCGAGCGGCGAGATCGGCGAGGGCGTCTTGCGCCCGCTCCAGCAGGGAGCGGTCGAGCGGCAGCATCGGCGCCAGCGCGGCGGCGGCTTTGGGAGCCGCCCGGTAGGCGCGCAGCGTGGCTCGGCAATGGCCGCAGGCGCGGAGGTGCTCGCGCAGCTCCGTCACCTGCTCCGGCTGCGCCTCGCCGTCGCAGAAGGCGGAGAGCAGGGGCTTCATCGCGGCGCAGCGGCTGCCGTCCTCGCTGCCGGCGAGCAGCTTCCGGAACCGCTCGCGCCCCTCCGCCAGGCAGCGGTTCACTTTCGTCTGGCTGTAGCCGGTGATCGCGCCGATCTCGAGGTAGGAGTAGCCCTCGGCGAGCAGCGTCAGCGCCCGCAGCTCCTGCGGCTTCAACGCCAGCAGCGCCTCGCGGCTGCGGGCGACCGATTCCCGCCGCTCCGCCCGCTCGGGAGGCCCGTCGGCGGCGGCGGGGAGGAGGGCGATCCAGTCCTCCTCGCCGGACTCAGGCGCGAGCGCCGCCGGCCCGGCGAGGAGCCGCTCCCGCTCCCGCCGGACCGCGAGCGCCTCGTGCTTGACGACCGTCTGCGTCCACTTGATCAGCTCCCGCGGGTCGTCGCTGGGAGCTTTGCGGAGCAGGATCTCCAGCGCTCGCTGCAGCGCGTCCTCGGCGTCGTCGGCGCAGAGGGAGAAGCGGCGGGCGGTGCGGCGCAGCACCGCCTCGTGGCGCGCGTAGGTCTCGACGGCCGCCCGCTTGCGGGCCGCATCGTTCGGCGGGAGGCGCGTCTCCTCCCGCTCCGCCTTCACAGCTTTCACCGCATCCCTGCTCCCTGCCACGTCGATCTCCGCGCCGCACATTTGCAGCACTAGGTGCGAAAGCCGCGCGTTTCTCCCCCCTTTTGGACACATTCCCCAATCCAAAAATCTGGAATTTGCGAGACGGGCCGGAAGAACGTCCAGCCGGACCGGGACCGATAGGCTTGCCCCGTGAGCACCTGCGTAGTCACCGGCGGCGCCGGCTTCCTCGGTTCGCACCTCTGCGAGCGGCTGCTCGGCGACGGGCACCGGGTGATCTGCATCGACAACCTGGAGACGGGGTCGCTGGAGAACATCGCCCACATCCGCGACGAGCGGTTCGACTTCCGCAACATCGACATCATCGAGAAGGTCGACATCCCCGAGGACGTCGACTTCGTCTACCACCTCGCCTCGCCGGCCAGCCCGATCGACTACCTGCGGCTGCCGCTGCACACGCTCAAGGTCGGCTCCCACGGGACCCACCACATGCTCGGCGTCGCCAAGTTCAAGCGCGCCCGCTTCCTGATCGCCTCGACCAGCGAGGTCTACGGCGACCCGGAGGTCCACCCGCAGAAGGAGGACTACTGGGGCCACGTCAACCCGATCGGCCCGCGCGGCGTCTACGACGAGGCCAAGCGCTACGCCGAGGCGATGACGATGGCCTACCACCGCCAGCAGGGCGTCGACACCGCGATCGTCCGCATCTTCAACACCTACGGGCCGCGGATGCGCGCCCGCGACGGCCGCGCGATCCCCACCTTCCTGCGCCAGGCGCTGCAGGACCGGCCGATCACGGTCTTCGGCGACGGCAGCCAGACCCGCAGCTTCTGTTACGTCGACGACCTGATCGACGGCATCGTCCGGCTCGCCGAATCGGACATCCACATGCCGGTCAACATCGGCAACCCGAACGAGTTCACGCTGCTGGAACTGGCGAAGAAGGTGATCGAGGTGACCGAGTCGCGCTCGGAGATCGCCTACGAGCCGCTGCCCACCGACGACCCGCAGCAGCGCCGCCCGGACATCACCCGCGCCCGTGACCTGCTCGGCTGGGAACCGACGATCGAGCTGAGCGAGGGCCTGCGGCGGACGATCGAGCAGAGCGGCATCGAGCGCCTCGTCGGCGCCTCCGACTGACGCGAGCCGCGAACTCGGCGGCCCGCACCCGGAGCCGCCGCCTCAATATCCTCCCCGGACATGGCTGACGGATCCGGCGCCCAGGAGGCGCACCGCACTATCGCCCCGCTGGTCGGGCCCGACGACGAGCGCGTCTTCACCGACTCCGGGATCGAGATCAAGCCCCTCTACGAGGAGGGCGACGTCGCGCCGGGCCTCGAGGAGCGCCTCGGCGAGCCGGGCCAGCCGCCGTTCACCCGCGGCATCCACGAGGGGATGTACCGGGACCGGCTCTGGACGATGCGCCAGTACGCCGGCTTCGCCTCCCCCGAGGACACCAACGAGCGCTACCGCTACCTGATCGAGCACGGCTCGACCGGGCTCTCGATGGCCTTCGACCTGCCGACCCAGCTCGG
>DASUQZ010000071.1:0-7092 GCA_036280335.1 Solirubrobacterales bacterium | reverse complement strand
CTCGTCGGGGACGAAGGCCGGGTCGTAGCCGAAGCCGCCCGTGCCGCGGCCCTCGCGCAGCAGGGTCCCCTCGCAGCGGGCCTCGAAGAGGTACTCGCCGCCGCTCTCGTCGATCAGGGCGATGACGCAGACGTAGGCGGCGCGGCGATCGCCGCCGGCGGCGTCGACCTCGCGCAGCAGCTTGGCCAGGTTCTCCTCGTCGCTCGCCCCTTCGCCGGCATAGCGGGCGGAGTAGATCCCGGGGGCGCCGCCGAGGTCGGCGGCTTCGATGCCCGAGTCGTCGGCGATCGTCACCTCGCCCGTCGCGGCCTGGACGGCGCGGGCCTTGATCAGCGCGTTTGCCTCGAAGCTGTCGCCGGTCTCCGGCGGCATCTCGAGTCCCTCGGGCAGCGGCTTCAGCTCCACCCCCGGCAGCAACTCCGACATCTCGGCCACCTTGTGCGGGTTGCCGGTGGCGAGGATCAGCCCCTGTCTCGCCGTCGCCTCGCGACGCTTCACGAAGCCGCCCGCTCCTGCACCTCCCGCAGGCGGCCGATGCCTTTCTCGGCGAACCCGAGCAGCTCGTCGAGCGAGGCCCGCGAGAGCGGCGTCCGCTCCGCCGTCGCCTGCACCTCGACCAGCCCCCCGTCCCCGGTCATCACCACGTTGGCGTCGACCTCGGCGTTGGAGTCCTCGCCGTAGTCGAGGTCGCAGAGGGCGCGGCCGTTGACGATCCCGACGCTGACCGCCGCCACCGAGCCGTTCAGCGGCAGCGCGTCGAGCGCTTTCTTGTCAACCAGCTTCTGGAAGGCCTGGCGCAGGGCGACGTAGCCGCCGGTGATCGCCGCGCAGCGGGTGCCGCCGTCGGCTTCGAGGACATCGCAGTCGACGTAGACGCTGCGTTCGCCCATCGCCCGGAAGTCGACCACGACCCGCAGCGAGCGCCCGATCAGGCGCTGGATCTCGACCCCGCGCCCGTCCTGCTTGCCCTTGGCGATGTCGCGCTGCTTGCGGTCGCCGGTGGAGGCGGGCAGCATCGCGTACTCGGCCGTGACCCAGCCTTTACCCTTGCCCGTCATCCAGCGCGGCACCTGCTCCTGAATCGAGGCGGTGCAGATCACCCGCGTCCGCCCGATCGAGATCAGCGCCGACCCGTCGGCGCTTTCGACGAAGCCGGGATCGATCGTCACCGGCCGGATGTCGGCAGGGGCCCTGTCGTAACTGCGGGAAGCTGGCATCGCGCGAGTTTCTCATGCGGACGAGGGACGGGGGGTGTCGCCTTTGTCCCCCCACAGAAGGACAAAGGCGACACGGCCTATTTGAACGCGACCCTGTCGACCGCCTCCTTGATCTTGTTGACGATCACGTCGGCGAGCTCGGTCCCCTGCTTCCCGTTGAAACCTTTCATCGCCGCCACCATCCCGACCATCAGCAGCGAGACCAGCAGGATCAGGCCGACGTACTCGACCGTCCCCTGCCCTCGCTCCCCCGCCAGGCGGTGGATTTCGCGCAGCCGCCAGGAGACGGCGGCGTGCAGGTACCCAATCAGCGCGTAGATCATCGATTGCCTCCTCGAGTTCGGTTGGAGGCGGGATGCTCGGCGGGGCGGGCGCACGGAACAAGACGCGAAAGCGCCGATATGCAGGAAGGATTGAGAAATTTATGTGACGACCGCACACAGCGTTTACCTCAGATCGGGGATGGGGTTTTCCAGCATTCGAACGATCCTGTGCGCATGGACGCCCGAGGGACGATCTCGCCCACGACCTGGCTGAACCTGGCGATGCTGTTCATGAACCTGGCGGTCTGGCTCGACAACGCCAGCCGCCTCGCCGGCTGACCTCGGCTACTGGCGGATCTCTTCCCGTTCCAGCGCCTTCACGACCGCCTCGGTCCGGGTGCGCGCTTCGAGCTTCGCCATCGCGTTGCGCACATGGGTGCGGATCGTCTCGGGGGACAGAACGAGCCGTTGGGCGATGTCCTCGCCGGTACAACCGCGAGCGAGCATGGTGAGGATCTCGGTCTCACGGGCACTGAGCACCTTTGCGGAGGACTCGCCGTTCTGCCGCTTCGGCGAGAAGCGCGGATCGAAGTAGCGGCCGCCGCGCCAAACCTCCCGCAGCGCATCGACCAGCACGGAGAGGCCGGCCGGCTTCGCCACCAGTCCCCGGGCCCCGCTGCGGAAGGCCGCGCCGAGCAGGTCGGGGTCGGTCAGGCCGGTGTAGATGACGAACTTCGAGCCGGTGCCGCGCTCGTGCAGCCGCCTGACCAGCGCGGTGCCGCGCTCGTCCGGCAGGTCGACCCCCACCACCGCCAGATCGGGCCGGCGCTCGGTGATCAGCTCCTCGCCGGCGGCTCCGGTGCTCGCGCATCCCAGCACCGAGAAGCCCCGCCGCTCCAGGAGCACCGCGAGGCCGTCGCGCAGGGCCTCGTGCTGCTCGACCAGCACCAACGAAGGACAGCCGCTCGACTCCTCCATCTCCTCCTCCTGCTCGGGATGCGGTTCGTGACTGGCCGAAACGCTCAAATACCCAAGAGGAATCGGCAGGAAACGGGAGTTCGTTTACCGGAACGCGGAAATTCCAGTCACGGCGCCGCCGATCACCAGCGCGTGCACGTCGGCGGTCCCCTCGTAGGTGACCACCGACTCGAGGTTGTTCATGTGGCGGATCACCGGGTACTCGAGCGTGACCCCGTTGGCGCCGAGAACCTGCCGCGCCGTCCGCGCCACCTCCAGGGCCCCGTTCACGTTGCCGAGCTTGCCGAGGCTGACGTGCTCGGGCCGCAGCGTCCCCGCATCCTTCATCCGCCCCAGGTGCATCGCCACCAGGGTCGCCCGGTTCACCTCCAGCACCATCTCCGCCAGCTTCTGCTGCTGGATCTGGAAGGAGCCGATCGGGCGGTCGAACTGGACCCGCTCGGTCGCGTACTCGAGCGCCGCTTCGTAGCAGGCGCGCGCCGCCCCGGCGGCGCCCCAGACGATCCCGTAGCGGGCCTCGTTGAGGCAGGAGAGCGGGCCTTTCAGGGAGCTCGCCTCCGGCAGCACCGCGTCGGCCGGCAGGCGCACGTCGTCGAGCAGCAACTCCGAGGTGACCGAGGCCCGCAGCGAGAGCTTCTTGTGAATGTCCTGGGTGGTGAAGCCCTTGGTCCCCCTCGGGACGAGGAAGCCGCGCACGCCCTCGTCGGTATGCGCCCAGACGACCGCGACCTCGGAGACCGAGCCGTTGGTGATCCACATCTTCTGCCCGTGCAGGATCCAGTCGGAGCCGTCGCGCCGGGCGCGCGTGCGCATCGAGCCGGGGTCAGAGCCGGCGTCGGGCTCGGTCAGGCCGAAGCAGCCGATCGCCTCGCCCGCGGCCATCCGCGGCAGCCACGCCTGTTTCTGCTCCTCGGACCCCCAGCGCCAGATCGCGTACATCGCCAGCGAGCCCTGCACCGAGACGAGGCTGCGGATGCCGCTGTCGCCGGCCTCCAGCTCCATGCAGGCGAGGCCGTAGGCGGTCGCGCTCGCACCCGCGCACCCGTAGCCCTGCAGGTGCATCCCCAGGACCCCCAGCCTGCCCAGCTCCGGCGCCAGCTCGTCGACCGGCACGGTCGCCGCCTCGAACCAGTCCCCCACGTTCGGCACGACCCTGTCGCGGACGAAGGCGCGGACGGTGTCGCGGATGTCGCGCTCCTCGTCGGAGAGCAGCGCGTCGAGGGCGAGGTAGTCGTTCGGTCGGATCGGCGGCGCGGCTGACACGCCAGAGAATCTATTTGTTGATCGATTCGACGACGTAGGCGGCGACGTCTTCGATGTCCTTCGTCGAGAGGATTTCGGCGAAGGCCGGCATCCCGCCGCCGCCTTCGGTGATCTGTTCGATCGCCCCGTTCAGGGTTTTCGCTTTCGGAGTCCCTTTCAGCGAGGGCCCGCCGTTGCCGCCGCCGCCGCTGGCTCCGTGGCAGATCGAGCAGTTTTCCGAGTAGATCGCTTTCCCGGCCGTCGGGTCGCCGCCGGCCGATTCCTCTTCGACGTTTTCTTTGCCTTCGGTGCCGCCGCCGGCCGATTCCTCCGGGGTCCCTTCCGACTGCTCCACCTCGCCCTGCGGCGATTCCTCGCCGGCGTGCTGGCCCTGCTCGCCTTTGCCTTTGGCCTCGAGCTCCTCGAGCTCGCCGTCGAGCGAGAAGAGCCAGAGGTTGTCGCCGTGGGCACTGGCCGCCAGCGAGTTGCCGCCGGCGTAGAAGGCGAGGTACTGCTTGCCCTCCCATTCGAACACCGTCGGCGTGGTGTTGGCGCCGGCGCCGGTCTGGAAGGACCAGAGCTCATCGCCAGTCTCGGCGTCGAGGGCGGTCAGCTCGCCGTTGCTGCGGCCGACGAAGACGAGGCCGCCGGCGGTGGTGACCGTGCCGCTGTAACAGGATTCCTCCGGCCATTCCTTCTGCCACTCGATCTCACCCGTCTCGACGTCCTGCGCGGTCACGGTCCCGTCGTAGGTGCCGAATCCGGTCAGGGTGAAGACGCTGGAGAGGTAGGTGGTGCCCACTTTGTGTTTTTCGAGACCTTCGGTCATGAAGCCGGCGTAGCTGTTGATGCCGCAGATGTAGACGTCGCCGGTGTTGCGGTTGTAGCTGGAGGGCGGCCAGTTGCTGCCGCCGCTCGGACCCGGCGCGATCACCGTGGCTTTCTCGTCGAAGGGATCGAAGATGTCGCCGCCTTCGACCTGGACGCCTTTGCCGACGATCCCTTCCGCCAGCTTTTTGATCTCTTCCACCTCGTCTTCGCTGACCTCGTGGGTGGAGAAGGGCTCGGTCAGCGGGTGGGGCTGGGTCGGCCAGGTCGCCTGCTGTTTCTTGTCCTGGGGGACTTTTCTCTCGACGATGCCATGGACCGGCTCGCCGGTCTCGCGGTCGAGCATGTAGAGCCATCCGGTCTTCCCCGGCTGGCTGAGGCCCTTGACCTCCTCGCCGTCGACCTCGCCGTTCCAGAGGACCACGGGGCTGGGCGCGTCGTAGTCCCAGATGTCGTGGTGGACCTGCTGGAAGTGCCATTTGTACTTCCCGGTCGTGGGATCGATCGCGACGATCGAGGCGGCGAAGAGGTTTTCGCCGGGCCGGCCGCTGCCGTTGAGGTCGGGGGAGGCGTTGCCGGTGGAGAAGTAGAGCTGGTTCAGTTCCGGGTCGACCGCGGGCGTGTTCCAGACCGGCGCCCCGCCGGTCTTCCAGGCGTCGTTGTTGCCTTCCCAGGTCTCGTGGCCGGTTTCGCCCGGCCCCGGGATCGCCCAGAATTTCCAGTCGATCTCACCGGTCTCGGCGTCGACCGCGGTGAGCCGCCCCCGGATCCCGAACTCGCCGCCGGAGAGGCCGGTGTAGACGCGGCCCTCGTAGTAGAGCGGCGCGTTGGTGATCGTCTCGCCGTTCTGCCATCTCCCGATCGGGGTTTTCCATTTCACCTCGCCGGTCGTCTGGTCGAGCGCGACCAGGGTGCCGTCGAGCTGGCCGAGGAAGACCATCCCCTCCCCCAGGGCCACGCCGCGGTTGGTCCAGCCGCAGCAGATCGTGTCGATCTGTTCGGGCAGTTTCGCTTCGTAGACCCAGAGCTTTTTCCCGGTCTCGACCTCGACCGCGAAGACGTCGTCGGCGCCGGTGACGACGTACATCACGCCTTCGTAGACGATCGGCTGCGCCTCGGCCGAGTACTTGGTCGCCTGGCCGGAGCCGTTGAGGTGGACCATCCACTCGCCCTTCAGCTCGTCGACGTTCTCGGTGTCGATTTCGTCGAGCGGCGAGTAGCGGGCGTTGGAGAGCGAGCCGCCGTTGGTGAGCCAGTTCTCCCTCGGGTCGGCGGCGAGTTCCTCGGCGGTGAAGGCAGGCGCGGGGACGATGTTGCCGACCGCCTCGCCGCCCGGCGCCGCGGTGCGGACGGCGACGCTCTCGGTGACGGTCTTCTCCGGGCCGGTCTCGTGGCCGATCAGATAGCCGACGAGGAAGGCGGCGCCGACGCCGAGCAGGAGGGCGGTGAGGCCGCCCAGAGCCATCGCGACGGGAGAGGGACGCCGTTCCTTCACGTTGACGCTGCGTCTACCCACTTCGCGGCCCGGCTATACCCTGGCCCCGGTGCGGGTCCTCGTGGTCACCAACTTCATGCCCGACGAGTCGGCGCCGCAGCGCGGGCGCTGGGTGCGGGACCAGGTGGACGAGGTGCGCAGGAGAGGGATCGAGGTCGACCTCTTCGCCTTCCCGCCGGGCCGCGGCGAGTACGTCCCGGCCACCCGCCGGCTACGGGCGCTGCTGCGCCGCCGGCGCTTCGATCTCGTCCACGCCCACTACGGGCTGGCGGGGTGGGTTGCCCGCCTGGCGGGGGCCGCTCCCCTGGTCGTCACCTTTCACGGCACCGACGTCCGGCACCACCTCGTCGGCCACCTCTCCCGCCGGCTGGCCTGGCGGGTCGATCTCGTCGCCGGGGTCTCCCGCGCCCTCTTCGAAGCCGAGGACGACCGACCCGGGCTGCCGGCGGTGCCGGGGTCGGCGGTCCTTCCCTGCGGGCCGGACCTGCGGCGCTTCGAGCCGCGGCCGCGCGCGGAGGCGCGCCGCGCCCTCGGGCTCGAGCCCGAGGGCCGCTACCTCTTCTTCCCGGCCAACCCGGCGCGGCCGGAGAAGCGCCACGACCGCGCCGCCGAGGTCGCCGCCGCCTGCGAGGCCGACCTGCTGACCGGCGGCTCGATCGAGCCGGAGCAGATGCCGCTGTGGATGAACGCCGCCGACGCGGTCCTCGTCACCTCCGACTACGAGGGGTTCGGGATGGCGGCGGTCGAGGCGCTCGCCTGCGACGTCCCCGTCCTCTCCACCCCCGTCGGCATCGCGCCCTACGCCTTGGGCGGCATCGAGGGCTGCCTCTGCGCCCCCTTCGACGCCCCCGCCTGGGCAGCTGTCGCACGCCGGCACCTCCAGGCGGCGGACCCCCGCGTCCGCGGCGCCGCACGGGCGGCGACGCTCTCGGCGGCGCGGATGGCGGAGCGGGTGATCGAGGCCTACCGCGCGGTGCTGGACGACGCGGTGCCGACGAAGCTTCCGGAGCGGTATTAGATTGAGATGCGATGAGCGCTGAACCGGGGGCCGCCGACGAGAACCTGGAGA